>JBDSXE010000401.1:0-3949 GCA_039926325.1 Paracoccaceae bacterium
CCGTTTCGCGCCCCGTCCGCTACAGCAACCGCGACCAGACGCGAAGGCCGCCCGCCATGTCCGACGACAAGAAAATCCGCCGCCCCAAGGCCGAAACCCCCAAAGGGTTCCGCGACTATTTTGGCGCGGAAGTGACCGAGCGTAAGGCGATGCTGGACAAAATTGCCGAGGTTTATCAACACTATGGCTTCGACCCTCTGGAAACGTCAGCAGTAGAAACAGTCGAGGCGCTCGGCAAATACCTGCCAGACGTAGACCGCCCCAACGAAGGTGTGTTCGGCTGGCAAGATGAAGACGCCGATTGGCTCGCCCTCCGCTACGACCTGACCGCCCCCCTGGCAAGGGTGGCCGCCAAATACCGCAACGACCTGCCGTCCCCTTATAGGCGCTACGCGATGGGCCCGGTCTGGCGCAACGAAAAGCCCGGTCCGGGACGTTTTCGTCAATTCTATCAATGCGATGCAGATACCGTAGGTTCTTCGTCTGTCGCAGCAGATGCCGAGATTTGTGCGATGCTGGCGGACGCGCTGGAGGTGGTGGGCATTCCGCGCGGTGACTATGTCGTGAAAGTAAATAACCGTAAGGTTTTGAATGGCGTGATGGAGCTTGCAGGTGTCCTTGATCCCGCTGATCCTGAACGATTTTTCGCCGAACGCGGCATCGTCTTGCGCGCCATCGACAAGATTGACCGCTTAGGTGATCAAGGGGTTCGCGCCTTGTTAGGAGAGGGAAGAAAAGACGAAAGTGGCGACTTCACCGAAGGTGCCGGCTTGTCGGCGGGGCAGGCAGAAGTTGTTATGGGTTTTACCTCTGCAAAGCGCGACACTGATGCCGCAACAATTGTCCGCCTTCGCGAGTTGATAGGCGGTTCGGCCATTGGGGCTGAAGGTGTGCAAGAGCTTGAAACTATTGCCGAACTGCTTAATGGCCAAGGTTACGGTCCAGACCGCGTCACGCTTGATCCGGGGGTTGTCCGCGGCCTCGGCTACTACACCGGCCCAGTATTCGAGGCTGAACTGACCTTCGAAATTCTTGACGAAAAGGGCCGCAAGCGCCAGTTTGGCTCGGTCGCTGGTGGTGGCCGCTACGACGATCTGGTCAAGCGTTTTACCGGCCAATCCGTGCCCGCCACCGGCATTTCCATCGGCGTCGATCGCCTGCTTGCCGCCCTCAAAGCCAAGGGCCGCACGTCCGGCGACACAACTGGCCCCGTCGTCGTCACCGTCATGGACCGCGACCGTATGGCCGACTACATGGCAATGGCCACCGACCTCAGAAACGCAAACATCCGCGCCGAAGTCTACCTCGGCAACCCGAAAAATTTCGGTAACCAATTGAAATACGCTGATAAACGGCAAAGTCCAATCGCGGTGATTCAGGGTGGCAACGAAGCCGCTACCCATACCGTCATCCTCAAAGACCTGATCCTCGGTGCCAAAATCGCCGAAGGCGCCAGCCTTGAAGAATGGAAATCCCGCCCGGCTCAGGTGGAAATCCCGCGCGCCGACCTTGTCGCGCAGGTCCGCAAAATGCTGGATCAATGATCACCAAATCCGCCATTCGCGCAGAGGCAGAACGGCTGTTCGCTGCCTTTCAGGCCGCCGGAGCAGTTCCGGTCGACGCCGATATCCTGTTGCCCGCCGAAACTCTGCTTGACCTTTACGGCGAGGATATCCGAGGCCGCGCCTACACAACGCGTGACCCTCTGCAGGGCGAAATGATGCTGCGCCCGGACTTCACCGTTCCTGTGGTTCAGGCCCATATGGCACACGGTGCCGATCCGGCGCGCTATTGCTACATGGGGGAGGTGTTTCGCAAACAAGAGCATTCGGGCAACAAAGCCTCGGAGTATCTGCAAGTCGGGTTCGAGGTTTTCGACCGTACCGCCCCGGAAGCAGCCGATGCCGAAGTTTTCGCAATATTTTTCAACCTGTTGACTGCTTTAGATGTGAAGCCCGTCACAGGTGACATCGGAATTCTAATGGCTGCCGTTCAAGGTGTTGCGACCACAGAAAGACGCAAAGGTGCGCTGCTGCGGCACATCTGGCGGCCCAATCGCTTTCGCGCCCTTCTCGACCGGTTTGCGGGCCGCGCCCCAATGCCGACCGCTCGCGTCGCGTTGCTGGACAGGCTTGCCAGCGGAACCCCCGAGGCGCTGATCGCTGCCGCGGGCCCCTTGATCGGTTTACGCGCGCCCGAAGATATCGCTGAACGGGCCGCCGCGTTGATCGAAGACGCCCACACCAAACCCATTGCCGCCCCGGAAGCGGCGCTTTTGTACGATCTGCTTGCCCTTCAGGCGCCAGCGCAGGCGGCATTGGCGCATCTTCGGGGGATAACCTTCATGCTGCCCGCCATCGAACCCGCCGTCGACCGCTTTGCCGCCAGGCTTGACGCGCTGACCCGGCGTGGAATCGACGTGTCGCGTTTGCCATTCGAGGCGAGCCTTGGTCGAACGTCGATGGAGTATTATGACGGCTTCACCTTCAGCTTTCTCGCCGCCAATGAATTGCCTCCAGTGGCTTCGGGTGGGCGATATGACGCGTTGACGGCTGTGCTGGGGCAGGGGCGGTCGATCCCGGCAGTTGGTGGCGTGATCCGTCCTGCGTTGGTCGTGCAACTTTTGGCAGGCAAGACATGATCAAGATTGGCCTTCCCTCCAAAGGTCGCCTGATGGAGCAGTCGTTCGACTGGTTTTCTGCCCGTGGGCTGAAGATGGGCAAGTCTGGGTCGGAGCGGGAATATTCGGGCCGCGTGGAAAATGCGGAAGACGTTGAAATCGTGCTGCTTTCTGCAGGTGAGATCCCGCGAGAGCTGGCGGCGGGGCGCATTGACCTTGGCGTCACCGGTTCTGACCTGATCCGCGACAAACTGGCCGATTGGGAACGGCAGGTCAGCGAAGTGGCGGCTTTGGGGTTTGGCCAAGCCGATCTGATCATCGCGGTTCCGGCAGTGTGGATTGACGTGGACACGCTGGACGATCTTGATGCCGCTGCGGCAGCCTTTCGCGTCCGCCATGGCCATCGCCTTAGAATCGCGACCAAATATCACCGGCTGGTGCGCGACTTTCTGACACATCACGGTGTGGCCGATTATCAATTGGTAGACAGTCAGGGCGCCACAGAGGCGACCGTCAGGAACCTGACGGCAGAGGCTATTGCTGACATCACGTCATCGGGCGAAACGCTGCGGGCGAACCACTTGAAGCCCCTTGGCGACAGTTTGATCCTGCAATCACAGGCGACGCTGTACCGATCGTGCGCCGCCGTCGGCGCAGATGTCGACATGCTAATCAAACGGCTTGGCATAAGCTAGCTTCAGGCTGGCCCGAGCTACTCTGATGGCGGCGTTGCAATCGAATGCGCTCAGCGCAAGCCGATCTCCGCCAAAGCAAGTGCCATCTCTGCCGGAAGCACGTCGTCGAACGGCCGCGCACGGCCAAGGTCACGCGGCGCATCTGCCGGGTCGAGATAGCGCCAGCCCTGAAACGGTCGACGCACAGCAGACTCTGTGCGCACTACTTCCGGGTCCATGATCAACCCGCAGCGCAAAATGCCATCCTGACCTTCCATGCGGTCCATACGCACAATACGCTGACGGCACAGAATTGCGCCTTTGATAACCCAATACAGCGAGCCGCCGTCCACCAGTTCGGCTTCGCGTTTTGGCCACATTCGGGTCACATGCCGACGTTCGCCGGTTGAAAATGGCGATGGATGGCTGTTGTGCCAATCGACCAAATCTTCGACCGAGACTGCCCCGACGCATAGTTTCAAAAGATGCAGCGCCACAAAAGTTCCCTCTGCCAGCGCAGCAAGCCCGCGCACTTCACAGCAAAACTAATCCTGCTGGCGGCAGAGGCAAGGGGTCAAAGTCCTCGAATACGGGGCAACCGACTTTGCGACGCTTGAATCAAATCTTTAACCGACCTATTGTGAGCGATCCACGC
>JBDSXE010000402.1:0-10040 GCA_039926325.1 Paracoccaceae bacterium
GCCATGGAACGCGCCAGCTATGTGGTGAGCACGCGCGCCATGGCGCTCAGTGTCTCGCCACTGGCCTGGTTTTGCGCCGCCCAGTGGTCGGATTTTACTCCGCCGTTGACAGGCCATGCCTTTCCAGTCCGTTCGGTGACCTTTGGTCCAAGCCAGATCCCAAGTGCGATACTCCCGAACATCAGGCCATAGTGAAGGCTCAGCGCAATGAAGTTCTCTCCGAATGCGGTTGCAGGGATGCGTCCGCTAAATGCAGGAAAAAGTGCGGAGACAATCCAGAATAGGCCGATGCCATAAATCCAGCGAGCGGCGAGAAGCCATCCCATCCAAGCGTCGAACAATCGCGTCAAATCTTGCCACCACACCGGTTCTCGAATGCGTTTCAATTTCAAGCGGTTGGTATCCAGTCCGATCTCATTGGGTAACTCAGGAAGCTCATTGCTCGGCCTTCCTCCCGGACGCAAATTCCCACCGCCGCACAGCGACTTCGCAATAGGCCGGGTCCATCTCTACCGCGAACCAGCGCCCCCAGCACGTTCGGCGGCGACCAGCTGGGTGGCGTTGCGGGCGTAGGGCTTCAGGCGGGTGAGAGTCCAATGCTGGACGAGATACGCCCTTCTGCCTTTACGACTTTAAGCCTCATTTTTCCCACTACATGCTTGGATTTTGCCCCCCGCGTCGCTGCGGACTACGACGCATCGAGTGGGTCAACTGAAATCTGGTAGCGCGTTTCAAAGACCTCGCCTGCATGAAAGGCGTGCGCGGTGGGTTTTCCCCGTTTGTTGATCGGGTTTGGCGCGGTTGAAATATCGCAGCCCAGATCAAAGGCCGAACACACTGGCTCCACCCCAAGAGCCAGATGGCGGCCGTTCCAAGGGGTATGACGGCGGCCTCGGTTGCTGATCCACAACAGCAGGTCGGGAAGGTGTTCGCTGTTCCATTCCAGCGTCACCCGGTAGTTTTCGGCATGGTTTCGCAGACTGGCCATGCCAACCGTGCCCAAAAGTTGCAGCAGGTCTTCCGTCCGGTGTTGTAGCGGCAGGCGGCTGGGGTCCAGCGTCCCGCCATCCGCCAACGGTACTTTATGCCAATCGGCGATGATCTGGCCTTGCGCAAAGACGGACGACGTGTCGACCAGACCGGGGAAGGTTGCTGCGGCTGTGGCGGTGATCTCCAGTTGCATCGCGCCCGGTGCGCCCGGCAGGCGGAAGGTCGGGTGAAGTCCAATCGGCAGGGTACAGGTCGTGCGGACATGGATCTTCAGATGAAAGTCCAGTGCGGGCCGGCCTGGCACAGGTGTCACCCAACGCTCTAACCGTGAGATCGGATGGGGGGCGGGATAGTCGATCGACAGTGCCAGTGCATCCGCTGCCTCAAGCCAGTCCCATTGGTGGTTCGAACTGTAGCCGTGCGGATTGGGATCAACCTGCCCGGCTGCGACCGAGGCGGGCCAGCCATTTTTGGCCGGGCGGTCGCTGCTGATGCCAAAGGGCACGCAAGGCCACTCGCCACGCAGGCGTTGCAGGATGCCGGGCAGGTCCTTGGCCTCATCCCGATCAAACCATGGTGCTATGTGAAACGGGGCGATCTGCCGCCCATTGGGCAAGACGAACAGGGTCGGACCCAGCATTCCGCCCAGGGTTTCCAAGGTTACCGTGCCATGGGACCACGCGAGGCTTCTGGCGGACGACGAGGCCATCACATCACGCCAAACCGTTCAAACGCTTCGACCGTGCTCATGCCCGCTTCGATGGCCAGGCGGACCTTGCTTTCGGTCGCAGCTTTTTCAAAGGCGAGCCGGATGACTTGGTCTTCCGCCTCACGCGGGATGACCAGAACCCCGTCGCGGTCGCCGAAGATAATGTCGCCGGGCCGGATACGCGTGCTGCCGATCTCAATGGGGACGCCGTAATCGACGACCTTGCCGCGCGGGCCTTGGTCTTGCGCGTAAGAGCCGTAGCCGAAGGTCGGGAAGTTCAGCGCCAGAATGCCAGAGGTGTCGCGAACATACCCATCCAGCACGGCACCCGCAGCTTTCAGGTGCAAAGCGCGGGTGGACATCAACTCGCCCCACAATGCGTAGCGTGGAGATGAACCGGAGGCGACGTAGATTTCATGCGGTTTCAGGCTGTCCAACGCGGCGAACATAAGGCCAAAGGGCTTAGCGCTGACAGGTGCGTGGCCGTGCTCTGAGACGGCAAAAAAGTCGGCTTCCAACACCGGCATGGCGCGGCCGATGGTTACCATGTCATCGCGCATGGCCTTGATGTTGGGCGGCAGGAACTGATGCAGGAGGCCCATCGTATCCAGAATGTCACCTACAACGGCAGTGAACAGGGTTGACCGCAGCGCGGCGAAAAGTTCGGTATCATCGGCATAAGTCATGTCGCCGCCTCCATCGCGATAATGCCGTGCATCACGCTGCACAGTTCTACCATGATGTGATTGTGGACAGGAATGCTTTCGACAACCTTCCATGTCAGATCAGACACCTCGACCTGCGCCATCTGACGCGCAATCGCATCGTCGCTCCACAGTGAGCCATCGTAGATGTGATGCTGCGCTGACACGAGTTCGGTGGCGCCAGTCTGTTTGACATTGTTCAGCAAGACCCGATCGTCGGGGTCGTGCCAGCGCAAGGTTTCCCACATCGGCTTCATATTAACGCCCTCCCCGAATGCGAATCACGTGAAGCTTGTTGGACCACAGCGGCGAAATTTTGGCAAGAACTGGGATGTGTGCCGAAATATGGTGCATTTATAAGTGAGCTATTGACTGATCTCTATTCCTGGTCCAACAAATACAAAGTTTCTGGGAGGAAGCCATTTCCATGTCCGACGACGCGATCCTGATGGCCGCCATGGCAGTGACTGCCGCGCAGGAACCTGCCAAGGTTTCGGCGGTGGATCGCCTAGTCGATCAGATCCGCGATCTGTTGCGCGATCGCAATCTGGTCATCGGCGACGCGCTGCCGACCGAACGCGAGCTTGGCGAATTGTTTCAGGCAGCCCGTAACACAGTGCGCGAGGCGTTGCAGATCCTGAAAGCCTACGGCATCGTCGAGGTCCGGCCCAAGATCGGCGCGGTGCTCAGCGACCGCCATGAAGACGCTGTGCGCAAGCTGTTCGCCTTTCAGAACGACATCTCACCCGCCTCGTTTCTGGACGTACAGGGCTACCGCAAGATCGTCGAAGTCGGCATTGGCGACCATATCATCCTTCACACATCGGCGGATGACCTTGCCCATCTGGACGTGGTCAATGCGAGGATCCTAGAGGTTGAGGACGTCGACGGTGCTGCGCATTGCGACTTTGCGTTTCATGAGGCGCTTGTAATGCTCGCGGGCAACCGGACCTTGCTGACCAACTATCGTCTGCTGCAGCCGGTCATCACCCACATCATGCGGGTGGGCAAGGCTAAGCGTCCGGTGCAGATCGACACCCACCAGACCCATAGTGAGATCATTGCGGCGCTCAAGGCCCGCGACCGGGTCGCATATGCCTATCTGATCAGCCGTCACCTGGAATACGGGTTGCAGTTTGTCGGCTCCGAAAACACCTGGTCGGCCCGCAGCGGCTGATCCACACCTATGTTGGATCGAAGCTCTCTCGATCCGGCAGCGACAAACCGAGAGCAATTTGTTGAACCATGAGGAGGAACCAGACCATGATTACAAGACGCAGCATGTTGCTATCAACAGTGGCCCTGTCCGCCGCGGCCGCTCTGCCGACCGCCGTGCTGGCCGAAGGGCGCGCCATTGCCGGCATCGTATTCCAGCAGGACCAGTACATGAAGACGGTCCAGATGGGCATGGCGGCGGCGGCCAAGGCGTCGGGAGTCGAACTGCTGGATGCGAACAGCGACAACAAGCTGGAAAAGGAAACCCAGCTGATCGACACCTATATCGCCCGTGGCGTGCAGGCGATTGCACTGACGCCGCTCAGCGCAGATGGCTCGATCCCGGCGATCCAAAAAGCCGTTGATGCCGGCATCGTCGTCATCTGCTGGGGCAGCACGATCAACAGCGACATCGCTTCGGCCAACATCACCAGCAGCAACCTTGATCTTGGCCACAACACCGGCAAAGAGGCCCATGCCTTCATTGAAAAAACCTTCCCCGGCAAGAAGGTCAAAATCGCGACAGTCGCCTTCAAATCGCTGCTGCCTGAACAAAGCAACGACCGCGTCGATGGCTTCATGGCGGAGGTAAAGGATCAGGTCGAAGTCGTCTCGCAACAGGATGCCTGGCTGACCGAAAAGGCGATTTCGGTGGTGTCGGACATTCTGACGGCAAACCCCGATATCGAACTGATCTATGCGGCGAACGAAGGCGGCACCATCGGTGCGGCGCAGGCCGTCAAGAAGGCCGGGCTGGAAGGCAAGGTGTTCGTGTTCGGCATCGACGGGACCGAGCAACTGGCGAACATGCTCTTGGACCCGGACAATGTGCTGCAAGCCGTGACGGCGCAACAGCCCTTCATCGTAGGACAGTTGGCGATCCAGGCGGCCAATGACGTGCTGGACAAGAAGCCGGTCGAAAAAAACCAATCGGTCCCCGTGCTTAGCCTGACCCGCACCAACCCCGATGGCGTCAAAGCCTTCCTCGACCAGTTGAAGACCCTGCAATAACCGCAATGCGTCCGGCCCCGCTCCCGGGCCGGGCACAACTTCTCCTCAAACAGCAGTATCTTCACATGCTTGACGCCACGACCCCGCAGCAACGCATCGGCGGACTTCTTGAATTTGATGCCGTCACCAAGGTGTATGGCCAGACCGTAGCTCTGTCCGAGTTTTCGCATCGGTTTGAACCGGGTCGCGTCCACGCCTTGATGGGCAAGAACGGTTCCGGAAAATCCACGCTGGTCAAGATTCTGGCCGGGGTCATCCTGCCCACGTCGGGCATCGTGCGGGTCAACGGGACCGAGGCGGCCTTTCACTCGCCGCATGACGCCTTTGGCGCGGGCGTAGTCACGGTGCATCAGGAATTGTCGCTGATCCCCTCACTCTCGATAGGTGAGAACATCTTTCTGGGCCGTCTGCCGATGACACGCAGGTTCGGCATGGTGCTGGTTGACTGGTCGCAACTGCACGCAGAAGCAAAGTCGCTGCTGCACGAAATGGGGCTGGATCTGGATTTGCACCGGCTGGTATCTTCCTTAAGTGTTGGCCAGCAACAGGTGGTCGAGATTGCCAAGGCGATGTCGTTCAACCCTTTGGTTCTGCTGTTGGACGAGCCGACCTCGGCCTTGGCGACGCGGGAAGTGAACCTGCTGTTCGCACTGGTTCGAACGCTGCGCGAGCGGGGCGTCACGATCCTGTACATCACCCACCGCATGAATGAATTGTTCGAGATTGCCGACACTTGCACCGTGCTGCGCGATGGCCTGTTTGCGGGGTCGGTAGAAATGACGCAAGCCTCGCCCGCGTTGATCGTCGAGATGATGTTCGGCGAAACCGCCAAGGCAAAGCGTCCGCAGCGTAAGGCGATTGGTCGTACCGGCCCGCCGGTTCTGGCGGTGGCGGAGCTGACGCGGCACGGCGCATTCGAGGATGTCAGTTTGCAGGTGCATCGCGGCGAAATCCTCGGGATTGCCGGGCTGCTGGGGGCCGGGCGGACCGAGGTAATGCGGGCGATCTTTGGCGCCGATTCGGTGGATTCAGGGTCCGTCATACTCAATGGCCGCAGCGTCACCCACGCCACGCCCACGCAGATGAAACAGGCAGGGCTGGGCTATACGCCCGAAAACCGCAAAGAGGTGGGGCTGGTGCAGGTTCTGTCCACCCATGACAACCTGTGCATGGCCAGCCTTGGTCGGATTGCCCCGTCTGGCGTCATCACCCGCGCACGAGAACAGCGGGCGGTGGACCGGCAGATCAGCGATCTGGCCATCAAGGTATCCGAGCCGATGCTGCCGGTATCCTCGCTTTCAGGTGGAAATCAGCAGAAGGTTGTGATCGGCAACTGGTTGAACACCGAACCCAAGGTGATGTTCTTTGACGAGCCCAGCCGTGGCGTGGATGTGCAGGCCAAGCGGCAGATCTTCGACATCATCTGGGATCAGGCCGAACGGGGCCTTGCCGCAATTTTCGTTTCGACTGAATTGGAGGAAGTGTTGGAAGTGGCCGACCGCATCCTCGTGATGCGTCAGGGCCGCATCGTGGCACAGGTTGACCCCACCGCCATCACGCTTGCCGAACTATACCGCCTGTGCATGGAAGGACCGAGCCAATGACCGTCGCACTCGCACCGACAGGAGGAAACCCGGTGCTACGGCTGATCAAGACCTATCCGATGGAAATGATCCTGATCGTGCTGATTGTACTGCTGATCTTTACCGCACCGGGATTTGCCAGCCTGCGCAATTTGCTGAACGTGTTGCGGACAGGCTCGCTACTGGGGATCATCGCCTTTGGTATGACGGCGGTGATCATCTCGGGTGAAATTGACCTGTCGGTTGGCGCAGGGGCCGCCTTGGCGGGGTGCATCGTCGCATGGGTCTGTGGCACATTGGTCGACCTGGTAGGCGGGCCCTTCGCAGCGATCACCGGCATCGCCTTGGCCATGGCGGTCGGCTTTGCGTTGGGTTTTTCAGTCGGCAAGTTTCGCCAATGGTTCAACGTGCCGAGTTTCATCGCGACGCTGGCCTTGTTCACGGCCCTGCGCGGGGTCGCCAACCTGATCACCGGGGGCTTCCCGCTGACGACCTTCCCCAAGGGCTTCGACTTTCTGGGCGGCGGCTATCTGTTCGGCATTCCCTTCCCGGTCTACATCTTTGCCCTGACCTTTGCGGGCATGCATTTCCTGATGAATTTCACCCGATTTGGCCGGGCCATCTATGCCGTCGGAGGCAACATGGAGGCGGCGCGGCTGTCGGGGATCGACATCTGGTGGGTGAAGTCGATGGCGCTTGGTATCCTCGGCGCGCTGACGGCCATATCGGGCACGCTGATCGCCTCGCAGATAGGCTCAGGCACCGGGACCACGGCTACGGGCATGGAGCTGGACGTCATCGCAGCAGTCATCATCGGCGGCACATCGCTGTTCGGCGGCAAGGGGCGGGTCTGGGGAACCTTGATCGGCGTCCTGTTCCTCGGCTGCATTTCCAACGGCATGACGCTGTTGAACGTCAGTGAATATTGGCAATACGTCGTGCGCGGCGGGATCATCCTCGGGGCAGTTTTGCTGAACCAGGTGCTGGAACGGGTACGGTAAAGACATGGATTTCAAAGGAAAAGTCGCCCTAATCACCGGAACAACCGGCATCGGGCGGGCCTGCGCGGTCAGACTGGCAGCGGGCGGAGCAAAGGTTCTGGCCTGCGGCAATGACGATGCGGCCAATGCCGAATTGGCCAGCCATGCAGCAGAGCGTGGCCTTACAATCCACCCCCGCACGACGGATGTTTCGGTGCCCGACGAGGTTGCCAGCGCGGTGGCCGAGGCGGTCAGTCGCTTTGGCGGACTGAGCATCATCGTCAACGCGGCGGCGGTGCATCCCTTTGGCACCGTCGTTTCCACCGATTTTGAGACATGGCAGCGCTGCATGACGGTGAATGTCGGCTCCATTTACCTGACCGCCCATTTTGGCGTGCCGGAACTGGCGCTGCGGGGTGGCGGTTCCATCGTTAACATCTCATCTGTGCAGGGGCATAACTGCCAGAAGAATGTCGCCGCCTATGTCGCCACCAAGGGCGCAATCCACGCCCTGACCAGAGCGATGGCGCTG
Source organism: Paracoccaceae bacterium (assembly GCA_039926325.1). Taxonomy (GTDB): domain Bacteria; phylum Pseudomonadota; class Alphaproteobacteria; order Rhodobacterales; family Rhodobacteraceae; genus Stagnihabitans. The sequence goes on from JBDSXE010000402.1 coordinate 7,725, forward strand.
GACCATGCGGATCAAAAGATCCGGGTGAACTCTGTCAGCCCCGGCTCGGTGCGCACGCCGATTCTGGAACTTGCAGCGCGGACCTATGGCGGCGAGGGCGTCTCGGTCGACCAGGCTTTTCAGCGCTTTGGCGCGGCCCATCCGATTGGCCGGATTGGCGAGCCCGAGGAGGTGGCCGAGCTTGTCGCCTTCCTCGCCTCGGACAAGGCCGGGTTTATGACGGGCAGCGACTACCGGATCGACGGCGGGCTGACCGCTGGCATCGGCGTAAAATAGGGGGCGGCAATGAAAATCGGTCTTGGCCTTTACCGGGAGTCCCTGACGCCCGACAATTTCCAGTTCGCCACCCAAGCTGGCGCGACCCACATCGTCGCGCATATGACAAATTATTTTCGCGGCAAAGACCCCGCCATCTCCCGCGGTGACGATGCCGAGGGTTGGGGTGATTGCTCGCAGGATACTCTGTGGACCTATGACGATTTGTCGGGACTGGTAAAAACGATCGAAGCGGCGGGGCTAAAGCTGGCCGCGCTCGAAAACTTCTCGCCGAAATTCTGGTCCGACATCCTGCTGGACGGGCCGGATCGTGCCACGCAGCTTGAGGGGATGAAGGGGCTGATCCGCGACGCGGGCCGGGCCGGGGTCCCCTGCATCGGCTACAATTTTTCCGTTGCGGGCGTCTGGGGTTGGCAACGCGGTCCGTTTGCGCGCGGCAATGCTCATTCGGTCGGCTATGACAGCACCCGGATCGACGCTGATTTGGCTATGCCGGACGGCCTTGTCTGGAACATGCGCTACCGTGCTGCGCGAGCCGGTGCGGTCCCAGTCAGCGTATCGAACGAGGAAGTCTGGGCCCGCCTAACCGGCTTCCTTCAGGAAATCATCCCCGTCGCGGCAGAGGTTGGCGTGGTTCTGGCCGCTCATCCGGACGATCCACCCGCCGAACAGTTGCGCGGTACGGCGCGTCTGGTGAATCGGCCCGAGAAATATGATCGGCTTCTGGACATCGTCGATTCACCCTCCAACGCGGTCGAGCTGTGTCTTGGGTCGTTGCAGGAAATGCCCGGCGGTGAGATTTACGATCATGTCCGCCGTTTCGCGCGGCGTGACCGGATCGGCTATATCCATTTCCGCAATGTGAAGGGGAAGGTGCCGAAATACGTGGAAACTTTTGTCGATGAAGGCGATATCGATATGGCAGAGATAATCCGCATCCTGCGCGACGAAAACTTCAACGGCGTCCTCGTCCCCGACCACACCCCTGGCATGACCTGCGCCGCATCATGGCACGCCGGCATGGCCTTTGCGCTGGGCTACATGCGCGCACTGGTGCAAAACGCCGAAGCCTTGGGGCCATCGTGGTCGCTCGCAAAATCCATGGCGGCGGAATAGGCGATGGCGGACGCAGTCAAATGCCTCGTCCCCGCAGGCGACAAATGTGGTGAGGGGGCGGTCTGGTCGGCGGGCGAGAATGCCGTCTACTGGACCGACATCAACCGATTTCTCATCCACCGCTATGACCTATCCCATGCCAGCCTCAAGTCGTGGTTCTTCGATGAACCGGTGGTGGCCATATCGCTGACCAGTAAATCCGACCAGATGCTGGTGGCGCTGGCGTCAAAACTGATCAACTGGTGGCCCGGCACAGACCACCGCAGCGACTTCGGGTTTGCCTTGCCGGGCTCGCCCAGCGTCCGCTTCAACGATGGCCGCCCCGATCCGATGGGCAATTTCTGGGTTGGCTCGATGAAAAACAATGTCCTGCCAGATGGCGAACTGGGCGAGGCAGGTCCGGGGCAGGGTGTTTTGTACCGCGTAGATACGAAAGGTCAGGTCACCGAATGGCGCAGCGGCCTCGGCATCGCCAACACGCTGTGCTGGAGCCCAGATCGCCGCAGCTTCTATTTCGCCGACACACTGGCCAACGAAATCTACGCCTATGACTACACAGATGGCGCAATCGGCAATGAGCGTATCCACCAAAAGGGCTTTACCCGCGGCGCGCCGGACGGCTCCGCCATCGACAGCGCGGGCTATCTTTGGAACTGCCGTTTTGGCGGCGGTTGCATCCTGCGATTGGCGCCCGATGGTACAGTAGATCGGATTATCGAGATGCCGGTGCAGAACATCACGACCTGCACCTTTGGCGGCCCGGACCTGAAAACGCTGTTCATCACCACCGCCAGCATAGTCTCACCCCCCGGCAACCGACTTGCGGGGAGCCTCTTTTCTTTGCAGGTCGAAACACCGGGACTGCCCGAGAACAGGTATCTCATTGCCTGATTTGTCAAACGATACCCAACTCTTCGCGAAAGA
>JBDSXE010000403.1:0-4674 GCA_039926325.1 Paracoccaceae bacterium
CGTCACGAACGGCAAAACGGCATAGCCCAATCGCTTGGAATTTCAGGGAAATTGGCTCCGGCGGTAGGGATCGAACCTACGACCAATTGATTAACAGTCAACTGCTCTACCGCTGAGCTACGCCGGAACACGGGAGGTGCTATAGCAAGGCACTTGGGGGGCGGCAAGGGGGCGCGCGGGAATAATGCGGCCGCGTTCGCAATTCTTTAGACAAGGCGAAAGGTGGTTTCGGACGGGGGAAGCGCGCCATATGGGCCAAGGTCGGGCATGACGGCGTTGCGGGATGAAAGATCGATCAGATGGGCCAGGACGTTGCGAGCGGCGGCGGGCAGCAGGGTCGGCGGGGTATCGCGGTAGACGAGCGCCGCAATGGCAGATGCGCTAGCCGGGCCATGGGATTGCAGGGTGGCAAGGATTGCGGCCTCTCGCATCAGACGGTGGGTGATGAGGGCTGCCAGACGGTCAGCGGGGGCTTCGACCGGCTCGCCGTGGCCGGGCAGAAAGCGTCGCCATTTGCGGGCGGCAAGACGGCGGAGGGACGCCATGTAGTCGGTCATGTCGCCGTCGGGCGGCGAAACCATCGTGGTCGACCATTCCATGACGTGATCGCCGGAAAACAAAAGATCACCTACGGCAAAGCTTAGATGACAACCCATGTGGCCTGGGGTGTGCAGTACCTCGATCGACTGGCCGGAAAGCGCAAGGATAGCGCCATCGCCAAGCAGGTGGCCGGGGTTGAAGGCGGTGTCGGCGCCTTCGCCACCCGTCAGACCCTCTGCCGCAAGATCCTGCATGATGGGGCTGCGGCCGGAATGGGCGGTGCCGAAGCCATAGGTCGGTGCGTCGGTTTCAGCGACGAGGCGGGGGATCAGGGCGGAATGGTCAAGATGGGCGTGGGTCAGCAGGATGCCAGTAATGCGCTCGCCAGGTGACAGGGCATTCAGGATGGCGGACAGGTGGCTGTCCAGATCGGGGCCGGGGTCGATCACCGTGACATCGCCATGACCTAACAGGTAGGTGTTGGTGCCGCTGCCGGTCAGCGGCGACGGGTTGGCGGCGCGGATCAGCCGGATATTGCGCTGTATCTGAATTGCTGCGGCCATCGGTCTTTCCATGAGCCTGACGCGAAGCTAGGGTTGCGTCATGGCGTTTCGCATCAAAAACTATATGCCGCGCAGTCTGTTCGCCCGGGCTGCCCTGATCCTGATCGTGCCTATCGTCACGATCCAGTTGGTCGTGTCCATCATTTTCATCCAACGCCACTTTGATGGCGTGACCCGGCAGCTGTCGCGCGGTGTGATGCTGGAAGTGCAGTATCTGCTGGTGGAGATCGGCGCTTCGCCTTCGGACGACGTTGCCCGGCAACGCGCGAAAGCGGTTGGCGATGGGTTAGGGATGCGGATTTCCTGGCCCGAGGGTCCGCAGCCGACCGAGGATATGCGTAGCTTCTGGGATCTTTCGGGACGCGAGGTCGGCACGACACTGCATGAGGGGCTGCCAAACCTGACCTCGGTTGATTTGCGGGACGACACCCACGAAGTGCAGCTTTGGCTGACCACGAAGCGTGGCACGATGATGGTGGCGTTGGGGCGCAGTCGGGTTACGGCGTCAAATCCGCATCAGTTGCTTGTGCTTATGGTCTTTGCCTCGGCGTTGATGACCGGGGTGGCCTATATTTTTCTGCGGAACCAATTGTCGCCAATCACCCGGCTGGCGGCTGCGGCAGAGGCGTTCGGGCGCGGGCAGACCATGCCTTACAAGCCGCGCGGCGCGTTGGAGGTCAGGGCTGCCGGCAACGCGTTTCTGGACATGCGGGCAAGGATCGAGCGACAAATCGAGCAACGCACGATGATGCTGTCGGGCGTCAGTCATGATCTGCGATCGCCTCTGACGCGGATGAAGCTGGGGTTGTCCTTTCTGCCGGAGGATGACGAGACGGCCGCGTTGAAGGGCGATGTCGAGGATATGGAGCGGCTGGTTGACGAGTTTCTGGCCTTTGCACGCGGCGATGCGATGGAGGACAGCGTGATAGTCGATCCAGCGGCGCTGGTGGCGCAGGTGGTGGATAAGGCGCGGCGCGGCGGGCAGGCGGTGGTGCTGGGGGATTGCAGCGGATCGGGGATGGTGCGGATGCGGCCGCAGGCTGTGATGCGGGCGCTGGATAATCTGATTGGCAATGCAATACGTTACGGCAAGAATGCCGAGCTGAGTTTTGCTTTGACCGAGCGTATGCTGCGCCTGTCAGTTGATGACGACGGGCCGGGCATTCCGCGCGACAAACGTGAGGAGGCGCTGTTGCCGTTCGCACGCCTGGATGCGGCGCGCGACCCGAACATGGGTGGCGGCGTCGGGCTGGGGCTGTCGATTGCGGCCGACATCGCGCGCAACCACGGCGGCACGCTGCGGCTGGGTGACAGCGCCAGACTGGGGGGCCTGCGGGCCGATCTGGTCCTGGCGCGGTAAACCGACTGAGCGCCGCCGACTATCGCGCCGCGCCAAGGTCGATAATCCAGTACAGTAGCCCGTCCTGACCCTTGGCAACGCCCACGCCGATGTCGCGCAAGGGGGCGGTGAGGATGTTGCGCCGATGCTCTGGCGAATGCATCCAGCCTGCGGTGACAGAGGCGGGGTCGCCATAGCCACCGGCGGCATTCTCGGCAGCGGTGCTGAAATTGTAGCCGCTGGCGATCAGGCGGCTTTTGAGGGTCGAGCCGTTCTTGCCGATATGTCCCACCACGCGCCGCGCCGCGTTATCGCACGCAAGGCGCTGCGCTGCTTTTGTAAGCGCAGGCGAGGCGGTCAACGCCGACAGACCTTTGGCGCGGCGTTCGATGTTGATATCGCGGATCAGGTCGGCCTGAATCCGGGGCAGATCAGGCGGCGCGGTGCAGGCTTGAGCCGTATTGACAACGCTCAAGGCAACAAGGGCGAGTGCGAGGCATTTGAGCATGTCAGATTTCCTTTGGGAGGCCGAGAGGCGACAAAACGCGCCCGCCTGCGGCGGTGGCATCAGCGGGATCGTGGGTGACAAGGATGACGGGCAATGCGCGGCTATGGGCGTGATCGAACACCAGCGTGCGGATTTGCTGGCGCAAGTCAATGTCAAGGCGGGAGAATGGCTCGTCCAGCAGCAGAGCTTTCGGCTGTGACAGCAAGCAACGTGCGAGGGCGACGCGGGCGCGCTGGCCACCGGACAGGGTGGCAGGGTTGCGCGGGCCGAAGCCTGCAAGATCCATTTCGGCAAGCGCGTCGGTGATGCGGGCCTCGCGTTGGCTGCGTGGCTGGATGACAGCAGGCAAGGCGAAGGCGAGGTTTTCGGCGACCGACATATGGGGGAACAGCAGGTCGTCTTGATACAAGATGGCGATGCGGCGCTGTTGTGGGGTTTGCCGGGTGATGTCGGTGCCGTTCAGCAGGATGCGGCCAGATTGCCTGAACGCTGGGTTCAGGGTTCCTGTCAAAGCGGCCAGCAGGGTGGATTTGCCAGATCCGGACGGCCCCATTATCGTCAGCACTTCACCTGGTTCAACATTGGTGGACAGCGAGATCAGGGCTTGATTTCCAAGTTTTATTTCCAGATCAATCAGTTGCAGGCCGGAGTTCATGTGAATCCTCTGACCTTGCGCCGGGCGAGTAGCAAGGTCGGTAGGGCAATGGCCGCGCCGAACGTGATTGCGGGCAGCAGGGTTTGCAGCAGGGCGTGGGTGGCGGTCAGACGGCGGTTTCCACCTGATGCCAAGGCCAAAGCCTCGGTCGTCAATGTGGTGACGCGGCCGCCGCCGACCAGCAGGGTGGGCAGGTATTGACCGATCGAGACGGCGAAACTGATCGCAGCGGCGGTCAGCAGCGGGGCCAACAGCATGGGCAGGCGCAGGCGCCAGAATATGCGGGACTGCGACGCGCCCAGTGTGGCGGCGACGGTGGCGATGCGGGTGTCCCATGCCCGGAACGCTGCGGCAAAGCTGAGCCAGGTGTAGGGCACCACGAAGATCAGATGCGCGGCGGCGACACTTATGATGCCGCCGCTGGCGTTTGCATCGAGGAGAAGGGTTTCAATGCCGGGCAGAAAGCAGATTTGCGGAATGATCAGGGGCAAGTAAAGCCAGATGATCGGAATTGGCGGGCGTTTGGTCACGTACTCCGCCTGAAGCGCTGTGACGGTCAGGGCAAGCGCGATTGTGGTAGCGATGCCGGCGATCAGCAGTGTCGTGCCGGTAGTCGTGGCCAAAGCCGGGGCTGCGTTGGTCCATGCGGCGAGTGTCAGGCTGTCGGGCAGGGCGTGGGCGAACGGCCACAGGCCGGAAATCGACCACACAGCAAGACTGGCGAGGCCACCGATCAGGGCGGCGGCAAGAAGCAGGGTGGTCAGGGACGCGATGGCGGTCAGGGGCGCATCGAGGCTCGTCAGGCGCAGGCCGTTGAAGGCGATGGCGCGACGAACATCGGCGGCCAGACGCTCGGCCGCGGTCCATAGCAGGATCGCGCCAATGGTGGCTGCGAGTTGCACGAGGGCGGCGGCGGCGGCAAGCGATTGGTGGGTCAGATCGGGGTCGGCGGTCCACAGCGTGATTTCGACCGCAAGCGTGTGGGGCAAGGTAGGGCCAAGGACCAGCGCCATGTCGACGTTGGTCATTGCATAGGCCAACACGGCGAACACCGGCAGGCGCAACTGCG
>JBDSXE010000404.1:0-3360 GCA_039926325.1 Paracoccaceae bacterium
GGATGTCGCCCTCGACCCAGATCTTCTGGCAAGACTGTCGGCTGCACTGCCGGGAATTGCCGGCGCAGGGCTGGCGACAGCCTCCGTGCTTGCAATTCCCACGATCACCTCTTTTGCAACGGTCACAACCAGTACGTTCGCGATCTTTGCAGTTTCAACGGTAAGCTGGCCGCTGTTCGCAGTAGGAGCAGTAGGCGTGGTGACTGCAGCCTTTGTGAGCCGCAGTCTGATTGATCGCAGCATCGACAATTGGCGATCTTCGCTTCGGGATCGTGCCCATTCGCGTGCTGCCAGCAAGGTGTTCGGCCTTGGTGCAAAGCCTGGGCAAGCGTCAATTCTTGAAGTCATCCAAGGCTTCGCCGTGAAAACCGCAGCACATAATTTGGGTACCGCAAAATGATGCCACTGCTCTACAAAATCCCGGAAACTCTGTTGATGGCCGTAAACTCGGGCAAAGCACAACTTACCGGCGCAATCATAAAAGACAGCGTGACCGGATTCATCCTCGGCCATGTCCAGCCCACCAACGTGTTCGAGAAAGTTTTCACGAGCGCCTTGCAGGGCGTGTCTGCCACGCTTTCGAGCGGCTTCAGCCCATTGGGTATAATTTCTGCGGTACAGAACGAACAAATAAAATCGCGCCTGAACGTTTTGCAATCGTCAATGGGCCTGCTGCAGGACCTCCAAGTCGGAACCCTCGCTGTATCCGGCCTCGGCCTCGGTGTATCGGCAGTTGGTTTCGCCGTCATGCAGAAACGCCTTAATGGAATCGAATCCAGCATCACCGCGCTAGCGGCGCAGATTGACCGCGTAACCAATGACCGTCGGGGTGACGAAATCACTGTCATCCTCGCGAACATTCAGGCCGAACTTGACACCGTGGACACTTTATCCAGCCGAAATGACCCAACCCGTGTCGCCGAAGATGCCCAACGCGGGCTTGCAAAGTATGCCACCAGTCTTGAAACCCATTTCTCAAGGGTCGCCGATACTGAGGGTCGTATGACGCTACCAGACCTTGAACTACTCTGGTCCTTGGCCGCAGCAATCCGACTATGTTCCGACGCGGGTATCAAATCGCTGTACTACATCAACGAACTTGCTACCGCTGCAGAAATTGCAAAAAAACAGGCAAGCAGTTTCGAGCAAATAAGTGCTAATTTATCCCCTGATCGTCTAGCTCGCTTGACGGCAAGCAGTGCCAAGACAGCCGACGAAATGTTCGCAATCCGTCGCGCGTCCCTGCCCCTTGCCACAACTCTCGTCAACGGCCTCCGGTCAAGCGCCATCGGCATTTGGAGCCAGTCCGCATTGAGCGCAGCCCTGCTCAAGCGTGGTGCCTCAGGGCGCGCATATCTCGCAGAGATAGAGGCTGAAAAAGACCTTCCACTGCTACTGCTACTGCCGGCCTGACATCACTAGGTGTAGCGCATGACCGACATCCCCCCTCTTGCGCCAACCCCACCCCGCCATGATATGACCTCTGAAACCGTGCCGGAGCGTCCCATGCCCCTACCCACCTATATCCAAGGTCGCACATGGGGCATCGTCGCCGTTGTGTTCCTGCTTGCACTCTGGTTTCTGGGATCGGTCATGCTGCCATTCCTCGTCGCCGGGGCCATCGCTTATTTTCTGGACCCTGTCGCAGATCGGCTTGAACGACTTGGCCTCAGCCGCGCCGCCGCGACCACCATCATCTCTATTTCCGGCGTTCTGGTCGTTGTTTTGCTGGTCCTCGCGGTCATCCCGGTGCTTATTCAGCAGCTGTCGGCCCTGATCAACGCGGCCCCGGACATCGCTCAGCGGTTCCAGGTGTTCCTAACCACCCGCTTCCCAGAGCTTAACGACAGCACCTCGGTCATCCGCCAATCCCTTGCCGAAATCGCCAGCGCCATCCAGGCCCGTGGCGGAGAGCTGGCGCAAACCCTCGTCACATCGGTCCTCAGCGTTGTCAGCTGGCTACTGTTCATCGTGATTGTGCCCGTGGTCGCCTTCTACCTTTTGCTGGACTGGGACCACTTGGTTGCCCGCGTCGACGACCTCTTGCCGCGCGACCACGCCCCCACCATCCGCCAACTTGCCCGCGAGATCGACGTGGTGCTGGCAGGCTTTGTGCGCGGTCAGCTGTCGGTCTGTCTGATCCTTGGCATCTTTTACGCCACCGCCCTGATGGCCGCCGGCCTGCAATTCGGCCTGATCGTCGGTGCTATCGCCGGCGCGATCACCGTGATCCCCTTCATCGGCGCGCTGATCGGCGGCGTGCTGGCCATCGGCCTTGCCCTCTATCAATTCTGGGGCGACTGGGTGTCGATCGGCGTCGTCGCCGCGATCTTCGCCGTTGGTCAGTTTATGGAGGGCAACATCATCACGCCCCGCCTCGTCGGAAAATCCATCGGCCTGCATCCGGTGTTGCTGATGCTGGCACTGGCGTTTTTTGGCGCAATCTTCGGCTTTCCGGGCCTTTTGGTTGCGGTGCCGATCGCGGCGGTCCTTGGTGTCCTGATCCGCTTCGGGGTCGAGCAATATCGCGACAGCCTGCTCTACAAAGGCACCATCGGCCCCGAAGAGCAAGAATGACCGGGGTTCAACGTAGTGGAACAACAGTGACGCGTCAGCTCGCCTTCGATCTGCCCAACGTGGCGACCTTTCGGCGCGATGATTTCTTCACCTCTCCGGCCAATGACGCAGCACTTCGCACCGTCGATGACCCCACCACCACCCGCCTGCTGCTGGTCGGCCCCCCCGGCTCCGGCAAAACCCACATGGCGCACATCTGGGCCACGGCGCATGGCGCGCAACTCATTCCCCTTTCCGACCTATCCGAAGCCCTGCCCGGCATCGCCTCGACCGCCGCCATCGCGATCGACGCCGCCGACCACCCAGCGCGCAATGAAACCGCACTTTTCCACCTCCATAACCTGCTGGCCCCGTCAGGTCGCCTGCTGCTGACGGCCACGACACCCCCACGAGATTGGGCGATCCAGCTTCCCGACCTCCTTAGCCGGCTGCAAGCCATGCCAATGGCCCGCCTTGACCCGCCCGACGATGCGCTTTTGTCCGCCGTCCTGATCAAGCTCTTCGCCGACCGCCAGATCACGGTTCCCCCCAACCTGATCGCCTATCTCGTCGCCCGAATGGAACGCTCTATCGACGCGGCCCGCCGCCTTGTCGCTTTGCTGGATGCCCGCGCACTTGCCCTGGCCCGCCCCATCAGCCGCACCTTGGCCGCCGAAGTTCTGGACGGCTGAAGCCCGATGCTACCCGACACAAAACCACCCTCGTCAGCACAGTGCTGGACATACCCCCGCCCCGGTGACACCTTCATCGAACTGTCACATTCCCTAGCCATAAGCCGCCCAT
>JBDSXE010000405.1:0-2898 GCA_039926325.1 Paracoccaceae bacterium
CACGAAATCGAAGCTGGCGTCGATCTCGCCCTTGATCAACGGCGTCGGATCGTATTCGTAAGGCACGATGGTGACCTGCGACTTGTCAATGTTGTTCAGTGCGAGCATAGCCTCGACCGAGATCGTGTTGACCGGTGGCACGGCGATAATTTTGCCGATCATGTCGCCGGGCGTCTTGATCGGTTTTTTGGCAAGGCTAACGATGCCGACCGGGTTTTTCTGATATTGCGCGCCGATGATTTTGAACTTGGCACCTTGTTCGGTGATGGCTGAAACGGTGGTGTCAGGCGTCGTCAGCGCCAGATCGGCTTTGCCTGCAACCAAAGTCGCCTCGGGAATGACATCCGGGCCGCCGGGCAAGTAGGTCAGGTCGAGACCCTCAGCCGCGAAATAGCCTTGGTCGATACCTACAAAATAGCCGGCGAATTCTGCGTCATTGGTCCAGGACGCCTGCATGATCAGGGGCGATCCGGCGGCGCGGGCAAGGCCGGGGAATATCGGCAGGGTCGAAAGCGCGGCGGCGGATTTCAGGAACAAGCGGCGGTTCATAACGGGTCTCATGTGACAGTTCCTTTTGTGATGGGAGGAGAGGAAGAGGGTTTCAGGCGATGCCTTTTATGCGCTGCAGTTCTTGAAGCGGCGGGGTCTGTTCGATCTGGCGCGGGTCCAGCAAAGGCCATTTGATGCCGCGAGGCCGTAGGGCCCGTGCGGTGACCTGATGCAGCTTGCCGGGTGTTGCGATCCAGTCGACAAGGATGTCGGTTTCGGACGGAATCAGCTTTTCCTGAACTACTTGACAGTCATGCACCACGGCGACGACGGGGGTGGTTTCATCCACCAGCCCTAGGTCGGTGAACATCCCCCATTCCATGTCAAAGAAGCCATGGCCCTTGCCGAAGCGCACTCCATCCACAGACACGGCAGAGGCGCCGGTGGCCATGAAGTCGAACCGGCCACGGGCGGATATTTCAGCCAAAGTGATCGGTCGGCCGAAATGCTCCATCCCGTCAAGCCACGCGGCGTAAAGCTCGGCACCAGCGGGCACCATGCCAGGTTCGATCAGCAGGAATCCGCGATAGATACCGTAGGTGGACATCACAAAGGGTTTGCCCCCGGTGATCATTCGACGGCGCAAATCGACCAGGCAGTTGTCCGGTGTGATGAACGCGAATCTGCTTTGCTGATAGGTAGGCAAGGCAACGAGCCGGTCAGTGGCAGCCTCGGAGCCCACGAAATCAGGAATGACCTCGGCAAAGTTCAAATGGAAGCGGGTGTCGGGCTTGGCGACGTCGATCAACTTGGACCATATCTGCTGGCGGATGATTTGGCTTTTCGACATGATCGCCTCCGGGTTATTGGTCAGCGGTGCATTTCAGTGTTTCATTATTTTGAAACACATGTTTCAGTAAATCAAGCTTTCCCTCGCACGGACGATAAATAAATGGCGGCCCGGATAACCCTCAGAATACAAGACAGAATTTCTCGCCTCACCCGGGCAGAACAGAAGTTGGCGGGCTTATTACTTGAGAATCAGGCAATGTTAGAAACCCACACTGCGACCGAACTGTCCGCTTTGGCGGGTGTTTCAAAGGCCACTACGGCACGGTTTTTCCAGAACTTGGGATATAATGACTTCGAGGAGGCGCGGGGTCAGGCGCGGGAAGAACGCAACAGGACCCAGCCTTATGCGTATTCCGCCACTCCGGTCGAAGGGGCGGCGTTAGGGCGGTCGATTTCTGATCATCTGGAACTGGAGCTGTTGAACCTCACCCGAAGCTTTGAGGAATTGCACCCAGACGCGCTGAGCGAAGGTGCGCGCCTTATAAAGGATGCTCCGCGGGTCTGGTGTCTTGGCTTTGGTGCGGAAGAAGGTGTGGCACGCATTGCTCGGGCGATGTTTGCCCGCTTGCGGCCGGACGTGCACTTATTGGGCGGGCACGGCGAGGCTTGGGCCGACGACCTCGCCATGACTGGCCCTCGCGACGTTCTGCTGCTGATGAGCTTAGAGCCACGCCCCCGCACGCTTTCGTCGCTGACAGCGTATGCGCGCACAACCAGAATGAACGTCATTACGTTGTGCAATCACCGCTTCATCCCCAGTGCACAACGCTTCTCGCGCTTAGTGATTGGCTGTCATGTGGCAAGTTACGGCCTGCTGCCAAGTCATGTTACGCTCGTTAGTATGGTCAGACTCTTGGCCGTGGCCTACCTGGGCCGGGCAGGCGAGTCCGCGCGGCAGCGACTGTCGGTCATAGAGCAGATCAACGAAGAGATTGACCTGTTCGACCCCTGACCCACAAGTGCACAGGCTTTTTGGCACTGAAGACTCTGAGTGAGAGTATTACTTTAGGGGCTAACGATATGCTGTGTTCGGCGTTCGGCGTCGATCGCGTTTTGAGCGGGAGGTGGATGAGTTACCGATGGCCTGCCGGAGGGCGCTGGCGACTCACCTCCAACGGGTCAGGCAGCGGAGCAGTGCTGAGATCCCTTACGTGGTCTCGGCTACCGCTCCGCCCGCCCAAGCCGTTGCCCTCGGGTTAAACCCTCCTTTCTCATGGCACGCCGGAGCGCCTGCACGCTGACGACCGTTGGCGCGAGATCAGCTTCGCCCATGATCGCCCGTAGCAATTCCACCCAATGCAGTTCGTTCGGCGTGACGGGGAAATCCTGCGGCAGTCTGAAGCCCTCGATCACCCGGCGATCGCGACCGGTCATTTGCTAAACAGCCCCCGGATGGCCGCACTGGCCCTCGACGTCAGGCGCGGGTCGGCATCGCCTGATGCGTCGCGGATCTCGACGAGCCAGGCCATCTCATTCTTCGTGATCGGCTGCCCGATGATCTCGAAGATCGCCGACGCCGCCGTGCTGCCTTCGCTCTGCTCGAGCGCGAGGCGCAGC
>JBDSXE010000406.1:0-11031 GCA_039926325.1 Paracoccaceae bacterium
GTTGATACGGCTGGGGTTTCGGTGGTCGGGCTGCGCTATGCGGCGGTCGGGATTACCGGCGTTCTGTGCGGGCTGGCGGGTGCCTATCTGTCGATGAGCCTGGCCGCGGGCTTTGGGCGGGAGATGACGGCGGGGCGGGGGTATATCGCGTTGGCGGCATTGATCTTTGCCAAATGGCGGCCGTGGTATGCGCTGATGGCCTGCACGTTGTTCGGGTTTCTGGATGCGATTTCCATCCGGTTTCAAAGCATTGACGTGGGTGTCTTCATCATTCCGGTGCAGTTCACGCAGGCGCTGCCGTACATGCTGACCGTGATCATTCTGGCGGGATTTGTCGGCAAGGCTGTGCCACCGCGTGCTGGAGGCGAAGCCTATGTCAAAGAACGCTAGCGATGACGCCGCAGAGATTGTGCGGCGGCGTGCTGGGGATGCGCCGGTGCAGCTGGGGCTGATCCTGGGGTCGGGACTGGGGCATCTGGCGTTGGCGGTTGAGGGGGTGGCGATCCCCTACGCCGATCTGCCTGGGTTTCCGCAGGTCGCGGTGTCGGGGCACAATCCCAATCTGGTGGTCGGCTATCTTGAAGGGGTGCGCGTTGCAGTGTTTGGCGCGCGCGAGCACTATTACGAGAACGGCAATGCAGCGGCGATGCGGCCCGCGTTGGAATGTCTGAAGGCGTTGGGGGCGAAGGCACTGCTTGTTACCAACGCGGCGGGCAGCTTGCGCCCGGATATTCTGCCGGGCGATTTGATGTTACTGTCGGACCACATCAACTTTTCGGGCTTGAACCCGTTGATCGGGGAGCCGACGGACGCGCGGTTCGTGCCGATGACGACGGCGCATGATGCGGCGTTGCGTGCGGGTCTGCGGGCTAGCGCCGAGGCGGTGGGGGTGGCGCTGCCAGAAGGGGTCTACGCGTGGTATTCCGGTCCGTCGTTCGAGACGCCTGCCGAGATACGGGCGATCAAGATACTGGGCGGGGACGCGGTGGGCATGTCCACCGTGCCGGAGGTGATCTTGGCGCGGTTTTTGGGACTGCGGGTGGCGGCAATTTCGACGATCACCAACATGGCGGCAGGTCTGTCGGACGAACAGATTTCGCATGAGCATACCAAGGCGATGGCGCCGCTAGGGGCGGCAAAGCTGGAAAAGGTGTTGCGGCATTTTCTGAAGGCGTGCCGCTAGGCTTTCGCGTGAGAAGCGTTGGATGAGTATTTTTGCCAAGGTGAACTGAAATTTTAAGCAAATTTATGTTGTCTGGCTCCTGAAGAAGCGCAGGGTTTGACTTGGCGGCGCTGCGGGCGCACCTTGGGGGAAAACAGGCAAATCACCCCTCGATGCAAATTTATCTGCCCATCGCCGAGGTATCGGTCAACGCTTTCGTCTTGCTGGGACTTGGCGGGCTGGTCGGCTTTTTATCCGGCATGTTCGGCGTGGGCGGCGGATTTCTGATCACGCCGCTGTTGTTTTTCATCGGAATTCCGCCGGCGATTGCCGTGGCGACCGGGGCGAACCAGGTGGTCGCATCTTCCATTTCGGGTGTGCTGGCGCAACTGCGGCGGAAGGCGGTGGATTTCAGGATGGGGCTGGTTCTGACCGCCGGGGGTTTTGCCGGATCGGCGTTTGGTGGCGTTGTCTTTGACTGGATGACCAAGCGGGGGCAGATCGACCTGTTCGTGCAGCTGTCCTATGTGCTGTTTCTGGGGCTGATCGGCGCGATGATGTTGCAAGAAAGTGTGCGCGCACTGCTGCGTGCCCGCAGGCCGGGGGTGCAGATGATCCGGCGCGCGCATGTTCATTCGTGGGTGCATGGCATGCCGCTGAAGGTCAAATTCCGCGCGTCGGGGCTGTATATCTCTGTCATCCCGCCGCTGATTGTCGGGGCGGTTGTCGGGTTTCTGTCAGCGATCATGGGGGTTGGCGGCGGGTTTATCATGGTGCCCGCGATGATCTATCTGCTGGGGATGCCGACCAAGGTTGTAGTCGGCACGTCGCTGTTCCAGATCATTTTCGTCACTGCGTTCACGACCCTGATGCACGCCCTTAACCATCATACCGTCGATATGTTGCTGGCGTTGCTGCTGATTGTCGGCGGTGTGATCGGCGCGCAGTTTGGCGCACGCGCCGGACTAAGGCTGAAGGCGGAACAGTTGCGGATATTGCTGTCCATGCTGGTTTTGGCTGTGGCGGGCAAGATCGCGCTGGACCTGCTGCTGACGCCGGAAGAATTGTATTCGATCACGGTGCTGGCGCAATGATCAGGTTAATTGTCGCCTTGTTCCTGTTGGCCACGCCGGTTGCGGCGGAAGAGATCGTGTCTGGTCTGAGCCAAAGCCAGGTTGCCATCAACGCAAACTTCGATGGCTCTGCAATCCTGATCTACGGGGCGGCCACGCGCACCTCGCCACCGCCGGACTGGCCGTTGTTGCAGGTCATCATCACGGTGGAGGGGCCATCTTCCCCACTGATCGTTCGGCATAAAGAGCGGGTGGCGGGCATCTGGATCAACCAAGGTGCTGTCGAGATGGAGGACGCGCCGAGTTTTTACGCCGTCGCCACGACCGGTGATCTGAGCGATATATTATCGAAATCCGAGGACGACCATTACGCGATCACCGTTGAGCATTCGTTGCGGGCCGTCGACAGTGCGTCCGACACGCTGAACCCCAAGGACTATGTCGCGGCGGCGCAACGCATCCGCACGGTCAGCGATGCCTATCGGCTGGATCGCAATTCGGTGTTGTTGTTGCAGCAATCGCTGTTCAGGACCGAGGTCACGTTGCCGGCCAATCTGATCGAGGGGATATACAAGGTGCGGATCTTTCTGACGCGCGGCGGCAAGGTCATTGATATGCAGGAAAGCCAGATCAACGTGCAAAAGGCGGGGCTTGAGCGGTTTTTGTTCAACCTGGCTCAGCAGCAGCCGCTGATTTACGGGCTGGTATCGTTGCTACTGGCGGGGCTGGCGGGTTGGGGCGCGTCAGAGGCATTCCGGCGATTACGGTTCTAGCTGCGGTCACTCTGCCGGGGAACCGGGAGGTGGGGGCATCAGGAAATGGACCGACCCCAGGGCAAATGGGCGGGCGCGGTTGTCTTGCCACGCCTCGACCTGGACACTGGCATAGCGCCGACCAGAGCGGTTGACGCGGGCTCTGGCGTAGGCGTCACGCGGCAGGCCGGTGCGAAGGTAATCGACGGTGAAGTCGATGGTCTTGGGTAGCAGGGGAAAGGTGGCTTGGGCCAGGTCGATGCGGCCAGCCTCCATATCTTCCCACAAGGTCGACCAAGCGAGTTCGATGATCGCGGTGACTTCCAGAAACGCCGCCGTGACGCCGCCGTGCAGGGCGGGCAGCAGGGGGTTGCCGATCAGCTTTTCGTCGAACGGCAGGATGGCGGTCAGTTCGTCACCACGGCGGTCGAATTCGATGCCAAGGAACTGGATATAGGGCACGCCGCCGGTCAGCCAGTTGAGGGCCGCTTGACGGCGGGATTTGATGACATGGACGGGTTCGGGCCGGGGCCGTGACGAAGATGGCGGGCGGGTCATGTTGCGGGCCGCTCAAGCGTGAAGGTAGCGGTGCCGGTGGCGACGGGGCGCGTTTCATCGTCGTCCGTAGCGGTGACGCGGACAAAAGCGACAGAGCGGGTGACGTGGTAGCATTCCGCGCGGGCGGTGATGCGCTGCCCCGGTGTCGCGGGGCGCATGTAGTCGATGCGAAGGTCGAGCGTGGCGGTAGAGGCGGGAGCGGCAGGGTGGCTCATCACCGAAGCGCCGGACGCGGTATCCATCAGGGCGGAAATGGCGCCACCATGCAGAACGCCTGTCGTCGGGTCGCCGACAAAGCGCGGGTCATAGGCCATCGTGATCTCTGCCGTTCCTTTGCCCATGGCGTGCAGGTGCATTCCAAGGGCGCGGGCGTGCGGCAACGACTGCATGAATTCGCGGGCCAGTTGCAGGCGGTCGGGCATGGCAGGCTCCTTTGGTGCCATAATTCAGTCTGTGGGCGACGGTGCAAGCGGATTTGGCGGCATTCTTGCGCGGAACGCGGCTTGGACCTAGGGTAAGCGGCGGGAGGCAGCCGATGACAGAGGTCCGCCTGAGTTTCAAAGACATGTGCGCCCGGTTTGACGCGACACCGCGGACCCTGCGGTATTACGAATACATCGAACTGCTTTCGCCGGAAAAAGATGGTCGTTCGCGATTTTACGGACCGCGCGAGGTGGCACGCATGACCCTGATCCTGCGCGGCCGTCGGTTCGGCTTCAGTCTGGAGGAAATTCGGCAATGGCTGCTGCTGTATGGTCAAAAGGACAGCGGTCCGCAGATGGCTGCATGGGTTGCGCTTGCGGATCGTCAGCTTGCGGTTCTGGAGCAGCAGCGGGTCGAGCTTGATGTGACGATCGCAGATTTACGGGCACTGCGCGATCAGGCAGGGATTTAGCCGACGTTCGGGCGGTTTTACGTCACGTTACAGTTACGTTAACGTCAAGTGCGCTACACTTTGACGGTGCAATGGCGCATCTTGGGCTTCAGGATAACTATTGTACCGGACGAGTGCCATGACAGACGAAACCCTTAACATCCGCCAGATGTGCGATGCCTTTGGCGTGACCCCCCGGACCCTGCGATTCTATGAGGCGAAAGAGCTGCTGTTTCCAACGCGCGTAGGCACACGACGGCTGTTTACCAGGCGCGATCGGGCACGACTGACGCTGATCGTGCGCGGCAAGCGGTTCGGATTCTCGCTGGAGGATATTCGGCAGCTGTTGGACATGTATGAACCCGACGGTTCGAACGCAGCGCAGCTGAACCGCACCTTCCAGTTGGCCGAAGCGCGCCTTGGCCAGATGGAAACCCAGCGGCACGAAATGGACGTGGCGATTGCCGAGCTGCGGGTGGAACTGGACAAGACCGCTACGATGCTGGCTGGATTTCGCAGGGCTGCCGAATAGACCAGGATTTGACAGGAAGGCTTTAGGATGACCTACACCGCCCCGCTGAAAGACATGCAGTTCCTGTTGCATCAAGTTTTGGGAGTAACGGCGTCGGACATTCCCGGTTACGCCGATCTGGACGAGGGGTTTACCGGGGCGGTTCTGGAAGAGGCGGGCAAGCTGGCGTCGGACGTGCTTGCACCGTTAAACGCGGTCGGGGATCACGAAGGCTGCGTGCTGGAAAACGGTGTGGTGCGGACGCCGGCCGGGTTCAAGGCGGCGTTCGACCAGTTGCGCGACGGTGGTTGGACCGCGTTGGACTGTGCGGTGGAATATGGCGGACAGGGCCTGCCCTATCTGATGCACACCGTAGTGAACGAGGCGCTGGTGTCGGCCAACATGGCGTTCAACATGTATCAGGGCCTGACGCACGGCGCGTATTCCGCGATCCATATTCACGGGACCGACGCGCAAAAGGCCGCGTATCTGCCAAAGCTGGCGACGTGCCAGTGGACCGGCACGATGAACCTGACCGAACCGCATTGCGGGACCGATTTGGGGCTGATGCGGACCCGCGCAGAGCCGCAGGCGGATGGCAGTTATAGGATCACCGGGACCAAGATATTCATCTCTGCCGGAGATCACGACATGGCTGAGAACATCGTACATCTGGTGCTGGCCAAAGCGCCGGGTGGTGGCGAGGGGACGCGGGGGATTTCGCTGTTCATCGTGCCGAAGTTTCTGGTCAGGGCGGATGGATCCTTGGGCGACCGGAATGCGGTATCGACCGGCAAGGTCGAGGAAAAGATGGGGATTCACGGCAATTCGACCTGCGTGATGAACTATGATGGTGCAGAGGGTTATCTGATTGGCGAGCTGCACAAGGGTATGCGCGCCATGTTCACCATGATGAACGAGGCGCGGCTGGGTGTAGGTCTGCAGGGCTATGCGGTGGCCGAGGCGGCGTATCAAAATGCGCTGGCCTATGCCAAGGATCGCTTGCAGGGCCGCGATATCACCGGTGCGAAGAACCCCAATGGCCCGGCTGATCCGCTGATCGTGCATCCGGATATCCGGCGGTCGTTGATGGACCAGAAAAGCTTTGTCGAGGGTGCACGGGCGCTGACTTATTGGGGGGCGTCGCTGATTGATCGGTCGGTCCGGCTTGGCGATCAGGCGGCAGAGGGGCTGATCACGCTGCTGATCCCGGTGATCAAGGGATTCCAGACCGATCAGGGCTTTGCGATGGCAGTGCAGGCGCAGCAGATCTGGGGTGGGCATGGCTATATCGAGGATAACCCAGCCAGTCAGTTCGTACGGGATGCAAGGATTGCGATGATCTATGAGGGGGCCAATGGTGTGCAGGCGCTGGATCTGGTGGGCCGCAAGCTTGGCCAGGATGGCGGCAAGCATGTGCTGGCGTTCTTCGAAATGGTCAAGGCAGAGTGCATGGCGCATGACGCAGAACCCCGGATGGAGCCGTTCACCAAGGCCCTAAAGGCCGCGTCAAAACAGATGCAGGCGGCGGGGCTGTTCTTTGTGCAGAACGGCGTGAAGAATCCGAACGCGGCGCTGGCGGGTTCCAGCGATTTCCTGCATCTGATGGGGCACGTTTGCATGGGGCTGATGTGGACCCGGATGGCGCGGGCGGCGTTGACGGCGCTGGATGCCGGTGGTGACAAGGACTTTCTGGACGCGAAGCTGGCGACGGGGCGCTATTACATGGCGCGGCAGTTGCCGGCGTGCGGCTTGCATCTGGCGCGGATCGAAAGCGGGGCCGATCCGGTCATGGCACTTGCCGCAGAGGCGTTCTAAGCTGAAACGGGGCCGCGATCTTTCTGCGAAAGATCTGGCGCGATAGATCGGAGGACCAGATGCCGAAACGTTTCCGCCTGACCCGCCGCTTTCCGGTCGCGATGACTGAGGACGGCTATCGTCGCCTGAAACGCTTTGCATCCGAGGCCGGGCTGGATGAGGGTGAGGCGCTGTCATTCCTGTTCGAACATTTCGACAGCGTAACGGACAAAGACACGCTGACCCACCGGCTGCGGCTGTTCAATTCGGAACTGGAGGATCGCAAGCAGTGATCCATTCATCTTTTGATAAATATCCCACGGGGGTGCGGGGGTGTGAAACCCCCGCTTTGGCCGTGTCACACAAAGGGCTGCCATAGATGACCGCGAAACTTTACTGCTTCGGCGAAAGCGGCAATGCCTACAAGGTTGCGCTGGCGCTGACCCTTTCGGGAATGGAATGGGAGCCTGTCTACGTTGACTTTTTCAACGGCGAAACGCGAACCCCGGCATTCCGGGCGATCAACGTCATGGGCGAGGTGCCAGTGCTGGTCGATGATCAGACCACGCTGACGCAGTCGGGGGTGATGCTGGACTATATCAGCTCTAAAACCGGCAAGCTGGGTGGGAAGTCGGCAGCAGAGCGGCGGGAGATTTTGCGGTGGATGTTCTGGGACAATCACAAGCTGTCCACCCAAATCGGTATGACGCGGTTCCAGATGAATTTCATCCCCGAAGCCAAGCGGGCGGCGGAGGTGATCTCTTTCATGCAGGCGCGGCTGAAATCGGCTTATGCGGTGTTGAACGCTCATCTGGATGGGCGCAACTGGGTGGCGGGCGTTGCCGTGACCATCGCGGACTTGTCGTGCTGCGGCTATCTGTTCTACCCGGAGCCATTTGGCTTTGATCGGGCTGAATGGCCCAATATCGACGCTTGGCTGAACCGGATTGCCGCCCTGCCCGGCTGGAAAGCCCCCTATGATCTGATGCCCGGCAGCCCCGCTGATCGCGCTTGAGGAGTATACAATGACCGATGCATTCATCTACGACGCCGTTCGTTCGCCGCGCGGCAAAGGTCGCGCGGACGGAGCCTTGCACGAAATGACGGCGGTGGCGCTGTCGGCCCAGATACTGGATGCGGTCCGTACCCGGAACGGGTTGGAGGGCCATGCGGTTGAGGATGTGATATGGGGCAATGTCACTCAGGTCGGCGAGCAGGGTGGCTGTCTGGCGCGGTCGGCGGTGCTGGCCTCGGGTCTGGACGAAAGCATTCCGGGGCTGTCGATCAACCGGTTCTGCGCCTCGGGGATGGAGGCGGTCAATCTTGCCGCCAATCAGGTCAAGGCGGGGGCTGGCCACGGCTATATAGCGGGCGGGGTCGAGATGATGGGCCGGGTTCCGATGGGGTCGGACGGGGCTGCGATTGCGGTGGACCCGTCGCTGGCCATGAAAACCTATTTCGTGCCGCAAGGGATTTCGGCGGATATTATCGCGACGGAATATGGGTTTACGCGGGATGAAGTGGATGCGCTGGCAGTGGAAAGCCAAAAGCGGGCGGCTGCGGCCTGGGCCGAGGGGCGGTTTGCCCGGTCGGTTCTGACCATCCGCGACCGGAATGGTTTGGCTATGCTGGACCGTGATGAATATATGCGGCCCGGCACCGACATGCAGACACTTGGGGCGTTGAAGGCCGCCTTCAGGGAAATGGGCGAGGTGATGCCCGGCTTCGACAAGGTGGCGATGATGAAGTATCCGCATCTGGCGCGGATCAATCATGTGCACCATGCCGGCAACTCTTCTGGGATCGTCGATGGGGCTGCAGCGGTTCTGGTGGGCGATGCGGAGTTCGGGCGCATTCACGGGTTGAAGCCACGCGCGCGCATTCGTGCCACTGCGAAGATCGGCACTGATCCCACGATCATGCTGACAGGGCCGGTGCCGGTGACGCAGAAGATATTGGCCGAATCCGGATTAACGCAGGCGGACATCGGGCTGTTCGAGGTCAACGAGGCGTTTGCCGCGGTGGTTCTGCGGTTTCAGCAGGCGTTCGACGTTGATCCGGCGCGGGTCAATGTTAACGGCGGGGCAATTGCGATGGGGCATCCGTTGGGTGCCACCGGGGCAATCATCATTGGCGCCCTGCTGGACGAGATGGAACGCAGCGATCAGGAGCTGGGGCTGGCGACGCTTTGCATCGCCAGCGGGATGGGGGCTGCCACGATCCTGGAGCGGGTCTGAGCAATGGCGCCGATTCCTCGCCCTCAACAAGGCCACCAAATGCGCGGCATCAAGCGGACCGTTGACCTTTGCAGCGCGACGCTAACGTGCATTAGCATGGCCGTGGCCGAGACCGCTATACATGGTGGCCATACTAGTAGTCGGCGAGGTGTCTGCCGCGATGCTGCTTCGAGTTCAAGCGGTGCTAGAGGCGATGTTCAGCAATTTGAATGCAGACCGCATTTTGGATTTGGTGGAGCTGTACGACTATCCATTTGTAATCCAAACAGAAGATCAGCTGCTTGTGTTTACCTCGAAAGACGAAGCTGCAGATTATTGCCGAAGTTTTCGGGCAGAATTCGTGGAAGGGGGGCATCTCAAAACCTTCATTCATATCACGGCACAAGAAATGCCGCGGGTTGGCCGGTTCCGGGTGTGGACGGAACTGAGGCATCAGGATTCGCACGGCGATCCCACTGGCACGTCCAATGCGATCTACTATTTCCGCGACTACGGTCAACGGCTGTACTTGGAAATGATGCATATCACGAAGTTGATCTTGCGTGCGCCGCTGGCGATCGAGGTTCCGACCGCACTCTAGGCGCGGTGGATAGGGATTGCGGGCAAAATTCAGAAATGTCGGGAGCGTCAGAATGGGCGTGATTGACCAATCCAGGATCGCGCCGCGCACCGGGTCGATTTACAAGTCGCCTTATGCCGAAATGATGCAAGGCCGAAGTTCGTTGCGCTTGGGTGACGCTGGCGGTTTGACGCAGTTCGGTGCCAATCTTGTTCAGTTGGAACCCGGTTCGATGTCGAGCTTGCGGCACTGGCATCAGCATGAAGACGAGTTCGTGATGGTGACAGAGGGCGAATGCACGCTGGTGCAGGATGCGGGTCCGGTGGTGATGCGCACAGGTGATTGCGCGGCCTTTCCGGCGGGCGACGCGGACGGGCACCAATTCATCAACCACACGGACAAAGTGGCCAAGTTTCTGGTGATTGGCACGCGGGGACCGCATGAGGTGGTGACCTATGCCGACGTGGACATGGTTGTCCATCAAGAACGCGGCACCTCACGCTTTACTTACAAGGACGGCACCGATTGGGAGGGGCCACGGTGATGCAAAAAGACCAAACTGACTTGAAAGGACCGACGCCATGAGCGATTTCACCTATGAGGCCGATGCAGATGGCGTCGTGACGATCACTTGGGATGTGGTGGGCAAGTCGATGAACGTCATGTCTTTGGCGGGGTTTGCCGCGCTGGACGGGATGATCGACCGGGCCTTGGCGGATGCGGCGGTCAAGGGCGTGATCCTGACATCGGGGAAAAAGGATTTCGCGGGGGGGATGGACCTGAACATCATCGCGACGATGCGCGAAGGTGGTGCGGCGGCGATATTCGACGGGCTCATGGGCATTCACCGCATCTTGCGAAAGATCGAGCGGGCGGGAATGGACCCGAAGACGCTGAAGGGCGGCATGCCGATTGTCGCGGCCTTGCCGGGGACCGCGCTAGGGATAGGCTATGAACTGCCGTTGGCATGTCACCGAATTTTTGCGGCGGATAACCCCAAGGCCAAGATCGGCCTGCCGGAAATTCAAGTCGGAATTTTCCCCGGTGCGGGCGGAACGACACGGCTGATCCGCAAGCTGGGGGCGATGGTGGCCGCGCCGTTCCTGCTGGAAGGCAAGCTGAGCGATCCGAAATCCGCCAGGGCCAATGGGTTGATCGACGAGATCGTCGCCCCCGAGGCGCTGCTTTCGCGGGCCAAGGAATGGGTGCTGGCCGCGACGGACGCCGATCTGGTCAAGCCGTGGGACGCCAAGGGCTACAAGATGCCCGGCGGCACCCCCTATCATCCGGCGGGCTTTATGACCTTTGTCGGTGCCAATGCGATGGTGCTGGGCAAGACCATGGGGGTTTATCCTGCGGCCAAGGCTTTGCTGAGTGCGGTCTATGAGGGCGCTTTGGTGCCGTTTGACGTGGCGTTGCGGATTGAGGCGCG
This sequence comes from Paracoccaceae bacterium, assembly GCA_039926325.1. Classification (GTDB taxonomy): domain Bacteria; phylum Pseudomonadota; class Alphaproteobacteria; order Rhodobacterales; family Rhodobacteraceae; genus Stagnihabitans. Next base: position 10,956 of record JBDSXE010000406.1, read on the forward strand.
CTGGTTCACTTCCGTGCTGCTCAACCCGTCGTCTTCGGCGATGATCCGCAGTCTGTTCATCAACAAAGAGGCGCTG
>JBDSXE010000407.1:0-7434 GCA_039926325.1 Paracoccaceae bacterium
ATCGTCTTGCTTGGCCTGTCGTTCTTCGACTGCTTCATGATCGTTCTGGTCTACCGCGAATGGAACATGCTGAAACTCAAAAAGGCAGAGGATGGCAAGTCGGAGCATGGCGGAACCACGCTGCCCGCAGCGCATTGACGCGACCAGAGCGGTATAAACCGCACCCCTCCTCATCCGCGCCCCTCTTGATCCGTGCCACCCCGATCCGCGCCATATTGCCCAAATCCCCGCAGCCCGAACCATCCAGAGGTCCGCCATGATCCACCCCCTCAACCCCGCGATGGCCGCCACCTTCCCTCCTCCGGTGATGGAGGCGCGGCGCTGGCTGTCAGGCGTCACCTTTGCCGCCGACCGTCCTTTGATCAACGTCAGTCAGGCCGCCCCAGTCGAAAGCCCGCCACTCGGGCTGCGTCAGGCGCTTGCCGATGCCGCCCTGAACAACCCCGATGCCCACCTTTATGGCCCCGTCCTCGGCTTGCCCGCGCTGCGCTCTGAAATTGCGGATCAGTGGTCCACAGCATATGCAGGCACGATCAATCCAATGCAGGTCGCAATCACCCAAGGCTGCAACCAAGCGTTCTGCGCCGTCCTGTCCACGCTTGCCGGGGCCGGCGACGAAGTGATCCTGCCGACGCCCTGGTACTTCAACCACAAGATGTGGCTCGATATGCAAGGCTGCAAGACCGTCCCCCTGCCCTCCGGCCCTCACCTCACACCAGACGCCGCAACCGCCGCGGCGTTGATCACCGACCGGACGCGCGCCATTGTCCTCGTCTCGCCCAATAACCCCGGCGGTGCTGAATACCCGGCCGAAACGCTGGCCGCCTTCCGTGATCTTGCCCGCGCCCATAAGATCGCCCTGATCGTCGATGAAACCTACCGCGATTTCGACAGCCGCTCAAGTCGGCCCCATGACCTGTTCGCTGATCCCGACTGGCCCGACACATTCATCCAACTTTACAGCTTTTCCAAAGCCTACCGCCTGACTGGCCACCGCGTCGGGGCCGTGGTCGCCTCCGAGGCCCGGCTGGCGGAAATTGAGAAATTCCTCGACACCGTTGCAATCTGCCCCTCGCAACTGGGTCAGATTGGCGCGCTATGGGGGATGCAGAACCTGTCGCAGTGGGTGGCAGGCGAACGCGCGGAAATCCTGTCCCGCCGCGCCGCCATGACCAGCGGCTTTTCCGCCCTGCCCGACTGGAAACTCCTCGGCTGTGGTGCCTATTTCGCCTATGTCGAACACCCCTACGCCATGCCGTCTGACGAATTCTGCAAACGCCTGGTCACCGAGGCAGGCATCCTGATGCTCCCCGGCACCATGTTCCAGCCCGCAGGCTCGCCGGACGGCCAGCGCCAGATCCGCATCGCCTTTGCCAACGTGGACGCCGCCGGCATCGCCGAACTCTTCAAACGTCTCTCAACCCTGCATCTCTGACCCATTCATATTGGCCCAAATATCCTCGGGGGGTGAGGAGCGCAGCGACGAGGGGGGCAGAAGGCCCCCCTGCTACGTCACCATCTTGCCCCGCCAACCGCTTTCAGCATAAACAGTCCCCGATCCAGGATACGACCCAAAAGCAGGCAGGCCCATGTCCCATCCCGACGACATCACGACGAAAAAGAAATCCCGTGCCGGTGCCTCGATGATGGTCTGGGTATTGATGGGCATGCTGGTCGCTGGGCTTGGCGGCTTTGGTGTCACCAACTTTGGCCGCTCTGTCACCGCCGTCGGTTCGGTCGGCTCGCAGGAAATCGACGTCAACCAGTACGCCCGCGCGCTCAAGACGCAGGTCAACCAACTGTCCCAGCAGTTCGGCCAGCAACTCAGCCTGAAAGACGCGAAAATCTTCGGCATCGATCAGCAAGTCCTGCAAAGCCTGATCTCCAATGCCGCGCTCGACAACGAAAGTCAGCGTATCGGCCTGTCGGTCGGCAACGTCACCGTCGCGCAAAAAGTCGCCGCCGTGCAAAGCTTTCAGGATGTGACCGGCAAATTCTCGCGCGATACCTATGCCCAAGTGCTGCAACAGAATAGCATCAGCATCAAGGAATTCGAATCCGGCATTCGGCAGGATACCGCCCGTCAGCTGCTGCAAGCGGCCATCGTAGGCGGCTTTGTCGCTCCAGCCGCGCTGACCGACACGGTCTATGCCTACACCGCAGAGACGCGTGACTTTTCCGTCCTGCATCTGACAGAGGGCGGCCTGCCCGCCAAACTGCCAGTCCCTACTGACGCCGACCTCAAAACCTACTACGATGCCCACCTCGCCACCTTCACCCGGGCAGAGTCCAAGCATATCACCTACGCGGCCCTGATGCCCGCCGATCTTGCCCCCACGATGAAGGTTGACGAGGCTGCGGTGCAAAAGCTGTACGACAGCCGCGCCGATCAGTATGTCGTCCCCGAAAAGCGCCTTGTCGAACGTCTGGTGTTCCCATCTGACGCCGATGCCGCTGCGGCCAAAGCCAAGATCGACGCCGGTGCCACCTTCGAAACCGTCGTCAAGGAACGCGGGCTGGAACTGACCGACATCGACCTCGGCGACGTGACCAAGGCCCAACTCGGCCAAGCGGGTGATGCGGTTTTCGCCCTGACCGCCCCCGGCATCGTCGGTCCGCTGCCCTCTGACCTTGGCCCCGCCCTGTTTCGCATGAACGGCATCCTTGCCAGCTCGGAAACCAAGCTGGCTGACGTCCACGACAAACTCGCGCTGGAAGTGCAGACCACCGCCGCGCAAAAGGCCATCTCCGACAAGGTCGAGGCTGCCGACGACCTGCTGGCAGGTGGAGCCACGTTGGAGGATCTCGCCAAGGATCAGTCGATGAAACTTGCTACCTTCGACTATGCCAAGGATGCCGATGACAACGATCCCATCGCCGCCGACCCCGCTTTCACCGCCGCCGCCGACAAACTGGCGCAAGGCGACTTTCCCGAACTGATCACCCTTGGTGACGGTGGCGTTGTCGCCATGCGGATGGATGCCACTGTGCCGCCCACGCCGATCCCGCTGGACAAGGCGCATGCCAAACTCGTCGCCGCCTGGCGCGCCGACGCCCTCGCCGCCGCCCTGAAAGCGCAGGGCGAGGCGGCCCAGACCGCCATCGCCGCCGGTGCCACGCTTGGTGCCCAAGGCGTCGTCGACATCTTCCGTGCCGTCACCCGCGACGCCACGCCAGAAGACATCCCTGCCGATGCCGTCAAGGCCGTGTTCGACATGAAACCGGGCGAGCTGCGTTTGGTCGACTTGCCCGGCTACACCGCCCTTGTGCACCTTGACGCCATCACGCCCGCCGATACCACCAGCGACGCCGCCAAAGCGGCCCGCGACAAGCTGGCCAAGCAGGTGCAGCAAACCATCGCGCAGGACGCCTACGGCCTCTACACAGACGCCATGACCGCTCAGGGTGGCCTGACCATCGACCAGTCGGTGATCGACAGCGTCCAGTCCCGGATGAACTGATGAACCTGCAACCAAGCTTCGAGGCGTTCGAGGCCGCATGGGCGCAGGGTCGCAACCAGCTTGTCTACGCTCGCCTTGCCGCCGACCTCGACACCCCGGTATCGCTGATGGCGAAACTGGGCGAGGCGCGGACCGACACGTTCATGCTTGAATCCGTGACCGGGGGCGAGGTGCGGGGCCGCTATTCCGTCGTCGGCATGAAACCCGACCTGATCTGGCAGTGCCACGGCACGCAAACCCGCATCAACCGCGAAGCCCGCTTCGACGCCGCCGCCTTCCACGATCAGCCCGGTGCGCCCTTGGACAACCTGCGCGCGCTCATCGCCGAAAGCCGCGTTGACCTGCCGCACGGCCTGCCCGCCATCGCCTCTGGCCTGTTCGGCTACCTTGGCTACGACATGATCCGCCTTGTCGAACACCTGCCCCACATCAACCCCGACCCGCTTGGCCTGCCCGACGCCATCTTGCTGCGCCCTTCGGTCGTGGCCGTTCTGGATGGGGTGAAGGGCGAGGTTACCATCGTCGCTCCCGCCTGGATCTCCAACGGCCTAAGCGCCCGTGGTGCCTATGCTCAGGCCGCAGAGCGTGTGATGGACGTCCTGCGCGACCTTGACCGCGTGCCGCCCGCCACCCGCGAACTGGCCGAAAGCTCCCCGGTGGGTAAGGCGACCTCGAACTTTACCCACGCCGCCTACAAGGCCGCCGTGGAAAAGGCCAAAGGCTACATCCGCGCCGGTGACATCTTTCAGGTCGTACCCAGCCAGCGTTGGTCACAATCCTTCACGCTGCCACCCTTCACCTTCTACCGCAGCTTGCGCCGCACCAACCCCTCGCCCTTCATGTTCTTCTTCAACTTCGGCCCGTTCCAAGTCGCCGGAGCCTCCCCCGAAATCCTCGTTCGTCTGCGGGATGGTGAGGTCACGGTTCGCCCCATTGCCGGAACCCGGATGCGCGGCGCTACCCCCGACGAAGACAAGGCGCTGGAGCTTGACCTGCTGGCTGATCAGAAAGAACTCGCCGAACACCTGATGCTGCTCGACCTTGGCCGCAATGATGTCGGCCGAGTCGCCAAAATCGGCACCGTCCGCCCGACCGAGAAATTCATCGTCGAACGCTACAGCCACGTCATGCACATCGTCTCCAACGTCGTGGGTCAGATCGCAGATGGCGAAGACGCGCTGTCAGCCCTTCTCGCCGGAATGCCTGCAGGCACGGTATCCGGCGCGCCAAAAGTCCGCGCAATGCAGATCATCGACGAGCTGGAACCAGAAAAGCGCGGCATCTACGGCGGCGGCATCGGCTATTTCGCCTGCAACGGCGAAATGGACTTCTGCATCGCGCTGCGGACCGCCGTGCTGAAAGACGACAAACTGTACATCCAAGCTGGCGGCGGCGTCGTCTACGACAGCGACCCGGAATCCGAATATCAAGAGACCGTCAACAAATCCAAGGCACTACGCCGCGCGGCAGAGGATGCAGGGACGTTTGTGCGGCGCGGGAACTTTTGACAACAGGTTCGCGGACTCCCGCTAAGTTGATCCTGCCAGCACCGCCGCTTGCTTGACCTTCCCGGCCACACCCGCCATCGAGGCGAAATGGCTTTCATCCGTTCCCTCGCCGTTATCATGCTGGCTCTGACCCTGCTACCTTGGGGTGCCTACAGCGCAGCCAAGGCGGCGGAACAGCCCGTCTCGCACACACAACCCTTGGCCGCCGCCGACCCCTGCCACGCCGGGGATTTGGTGGGCGCGCAACCAACCGATTCACGGGCCGCAGCCCTGCCCCGACAATGCCGAACCGGGATCCTCGTAGGTTCGCCCTGTGGACCGGACCTCGCCGTGTTTGGCAGCGAAACGGTAACAGAGATGACCCGGGCGCGTCACATCCGTTTCCCAGAAACTACCGCGCGCCTTGTCAGCGTGACGCTAACTAGGGCGCTTGATCCACCCATATCCTGCTGAACGTCGCGGCTGCACCATTGCGGCCATTTCCGATCATCAGCACTCAAGGATCCCCCCATGTTGACCCGTCGCGCCTTCTTGGCCGCAGGCTCCGCCGCGGCACTTTCGGCCTGCACCGCACCTCCGCAGCCCGCAGCACCCGCCTTGCCACCCCCCGCCCCCATTCCGCCCCTACCTGCGTTCTACGGGGCGATTTCCGACGAATCCTATCCGGTCCCCGCAGTGCCCGAAGGCGTCGTGCCCCAGAAATATTGGCGACAGCAGGTCGAAAACCCTTTCCCACAGGAAGCCCCCGGCAGCATCGTCGTCGACCCGGACGCAGGTTTTCTGCATCTGGTCGGTCAAGACGGCGACGCCATGCGCTATGGCGCAGGCACCGGGGCTGCCGCCTTTGAATGGCAGGGGTTGGCCCGGTTGCAATTCACCCGCGAATGGCCGCGCTGGAAAGTCCCCGACACAATGATAGAGCGTCGCCCCGAATTTGCCCGCTATTCCGTCGCCAACGGCGGCATGGCACCCGGCCCCGGCAACCCGCTTGGGGCACGGGCGCTATATCTTTTCCAGAATGGTAAAGACACGCTTTACCGGATTCACGGCGCGTGCGAGCCGCAATACCTTGGCAAGGCCGTGTCGTCAGGCTGCATCCGCCTGCTGGATCAGGATGCCATCGACCTCAGCACCCGCGTTCAACACGGGGTCACGGTTAGGGTACTGGCGTCCATCCGACCCCTCGGCTTGACAGCGGTCTACTGATTGCGGATCAGGTGCGACAAGGCGGGAAAGTTCCTGCCTTGTCGCGTGTGGTATCACCACAGATGCAGGAATGGCCGCAAAGGCATGAGAAACCATACGCAGAACCGGGCGCCGGAATAGCTTGGCAGTCCGCCCGTCCAGCCAATCCTTAACACCCCGTTAATTTTCCTACCTTTAACCCCTTGATTTCCTTACCTCTGCAAAACCGTCCATATCTGGACGCCCCTTATTTCCGCCGCAAAACCGCCGTCAGCGGAGCCAGCGTCACAGCCGAGGCTCGTCCCTCCACCGTCCACTCCAATATCGCCGCCACAGTCTCAGCCCGGGTATCCCCGATCACCACGACCGCCCCCTCCTGCGCCGCCTTGAACGCCGCCCGGTCCAGATAGCGCCGGATCGTGGACTTGTTCTCGCCCTCACCATCCAGCCGCCGAAAGATCACCGCCGCCGGAACCCCGTCGCGCCGCGCGATCTGATCCGCCGCATTGAGGCCCCGATCATACGTCACCAACCCTCGCCCCTCATCCTGCAGGATCGGCAGCACCATCGAGGCCATCGGGCGGTTATCCTGAAACCCGCCCAGGTCCTGATCAATCACAGCAACACTTTCCGGCAATATCCCCGCCAAGGTCTGGAACGTCTCCGCCAGATCGGACGCCTCCGCCCCAGCCGGAATTCCGTTTGCCAGCGTGACTACCTCCTGCCCCGCCGACCGATAGGCCGCACTCGCTGCGGTCGCATCGGTGGCCAGCGGGTCGATCACAAAGCTAACCGGGAACGGCAGCGTGGCGAGTTCATTCCGGCTCATCCCCGCCGACCCGACATCATGCAGCAAGATCACGAACAACGGCTTGCCCGCAGCCCCGTCAAAACTCCGCGCGAACTGGACCACGGGCCGCTCATCATCGACCGCGACCTCGACCTTCGGGACGCCCCCGATGTGGGGCAGATTGTTGACCTCGACCCCCGGCACATCCCCCAACCCCGTGGGAACCTGGTCAACCAGCCCCTTGACCGGCGGCAATGTCGGCACCTGCGCCTCGATCGTGGTCGGCGCGCTTTCCTTCGGCGGCAGTTCCGCCTCGGGTGCGGGCACGACAGCGGGTGCCACCGTCGTCAGCCCCGGATCATCAGCAGGGGCGATCTGCGGCAACCGCGCCGGATCGACTTGCCCCGGCTGCAGCGCGGGTGCCAGCAGCGCATCCTTGGCGCCCTCAGGCTCCGGCGGCAGAGGTGCCACCGGCGCGGTCTCAGCCCCC
>JBDSXE010000408.1:0-10263 GCA_039926325.1 Paracoccaceae bacterium
CGACATCCCTGTGGACAACCTCTACGCCTCACCGATCTTCGCCCTTGATATCGAGCATAATTTCAAGGGTCAAATGTCTGACCTGATGGTCGTCTCGCCTGACGTGGGTGGCGTGGCCCGCGCCCGCGAATTGGCAAAGCGGATTAACGCCCCCCTCGCAATCGTCGACAAACGCCGCGAAAAGGCTGGTGAAGTCGCAGAGATGACGGTGATCGGCAATGTTGAGGGCAAAAAATGCATCATCGTCGATGACATCGCAGACACCGCAGGAACCCTTTGCAAAGCCGCCGAGCAGCTGATGCACGACGGTGCTGTCGAAGTTCACGCCTACATCACCCACGGCGTCCTGTCGAATGGCGCGGTTGGCCGTGTCGAAGGCTCGATGTTGAAATCGTTGGTGATTACCGACAGCATCGAACCGACCGATGCAGTCAAAGCATGTAAAAACATTCGCATCATCCCGACCGCCCCGATTTTCGCCCAGGCCATTCTGAACATCTGGAACGGTACCAGCGTCTCGTCCCTGTTCGAGACGGAAACGTTGGTGCCGATCTACGAAGGCATGTATCAGCGGCCCTAAGATTGCTTACCTAGCGTCGCCACGGGACTGCGACAGTCAAAGCGGCCGCCAAGAATAGCAGCGCAAATACAATGTTGCGCTTCACGTCAGCCCAATATCGTTTCTGTCGCCACGTTTGACTGACTGCAAATGGCTTGGCGGCCCGCGGATTGCCAAGAGTCCGATCAATTCGGCGACGTATCCACCAGTACTTCAGCCCATCAAGCATCCCATCGGCTTTCCGCTAGGTCACATCCCAGTCATCGTCGTCCTTGACTGCCCCGATGGCTGTCCAGTCGGCCCGCACTCGCGCGACGCGCGTATCGCCCCATGTTTTGAACACCAGCTCAAAACCTGTCGCAGTCACCTTCTCGGCACTGATATCCGCGCGAGAGGTATGTCTGTGGTCAAGGTCCCACATACTGATCGAACACATCACGGCGGGCACCGCGATGAACGCATCCTTGAATGTAATGACGTGCCGGCTCTCCCGGTCGCCCTGCCCGGTCCACATCACGCCGCCATCCTCGAAGTCCGCAAATAGGACACGAGAGCCTTGCTGAATGCCAATACTACCAGAGTTAATGCGTTTCATACGATTCTGCGCCTATTCAATCAACTTATCGCAGAATTTCGGCAAGAAAAGGTGTGAAAATGGAAAGGCCCCGACATTTTCGGGGCCTTGCTCAACTCAATCAGGGCAAAATTATTGCCCCGCAGCAACCCGCATCGCCGCCAGATCGGCGATCGCCTTGTCTGCCGCGTCCTTGTCTGGGTTCAGGCCAGCGGCCACGGTCGCATCCGCCACCATTGCCTCCATGATCGCCGGGGTCATTTCCTCCAGCGGCACGGCTTGTTCTGCCAGAACCGAAATGCTGGTGGCGGTGATTTCGGCAAAGCCGCCCGAAACCACATAGGATTTCACACCCTCAGCCGAGGTCGCGCTCAGGATACCGGGACGCAAGGTGGTGATGACGGGCGCATGACCCTCCATCGCCGACATGTCGCCTTCTGCGCCCGGAATCTGCACCTCGGTCGCCGCAAGCGAGGCAAGGCGCCGCTCGGGGCTAACCAAATCGAATTGCAGGGTTCCCGCCATGATTTAGGCCGCCGCCGCAGCCAGACGCTGCGCCTTGGCTTTCACTTCCTCGATGCCGCCGACCATGTAGAAGGCTGCTTCCGGCAGATGGTCATACTCACCCGCAACAACGGCCTTAAACGAACTGATCGTCACATCCAGCGGAACCTGCACGCCCGGCGAACCGGTGAACACTTGGGCCACGTCGAACGGTTGGCTCAGGAATCGCTGGATCTTGCGGGCACGCGACACCGTCAGCTTGTCATCTTCGCTCAACTCGTCCATGCCAAGGATGGCGATGATGTCTTGCAAGGACTTGTAGCGCTGCAGAACGACCTGCACCGAACGGGCGACGTCATAGTGTTCTTGTCCAACGATCAGCGGGTCCATCAGACGCGAAGTCGAATCCAGCGGGTCAACCGCCGGATAGATCCCCAGCTCCGAAATCGCCCGGCTCAGGTTGGTCGTAGCGTCAAGGTGCGCGAACGAGGTCGCAGGCGCCGGGTCGGTCAAGTCATCGGCAGGCACATAGATCGCCTGCACGGACGTGATCGAACCCGCCTTCGTCGACGTGATGCGCTCTTGCAGCTGGCCCATGTCGGTCGCCAACGTCGGCTGATAGCCCACGGCAGACGGGATACGACCCAGCAATGCGGATACTTCCGAACCGGCTTGGGTAAAGCGGAAGATGTTGTCGACAAAGAACAAAACATCGGTCCCGGACTGGTCACGGAACTGTTCCGCCAGCGTCAGGCCCGACAATGCGACACGCAGACGCGCGCCCGGCGGCTCGTTCATCTGACCGTAGACAAGGGCCACCTTGGATTTCGTCATGTCTTCCAGGTTGATAACCCCGGAGTCGATCATTTCGTGGTAAAGGTCGTTACCCTCACGGGTCCGCTCGCCCACACCGGCGAACACCGAGAAACCCGAGTGAACCTTGGCGATGTTGTTGATCAGTTCCATGATCAGAACCGTCTTGCCCACGCCAGCGCCGCCGAACAGGCCGATCTTGCCACCTTTTGCGTAGGGTGCCAGCAGGTCGATGACCTTGATGCCGGTAACCAGAACCACCGATTCCGTCGCCTGTTCGGCAAAGCTTGGTGCCGGGCGGTGGATCGAACGGTATTCGGTCGCGTTGACCGGGCCGCGCTCGTCAACCGGCTCACCGATGACGTTCAGAATGCGCCCCAGCGTCGCATCACCGACCGGCACCTGAATGGGCGAACCAAGGTCAGTGACCGCAGCGCCGCGAACCAGACCCTCGGTCGAGTCCATTGCGATGGTGCGAACGGTATTTTCGCCCAGATGCTGCGCCACTTCCAACACCAGTCGCTTGCCGTTGTTAAGGGTTTCCAGCGCGTTCAGGATCGCAGGAAGGTCGCCGCTGAACTGCACGTCCACAACGGCACCGATCACCTGAGTAATCTTGCCCGTGCCTGCGGCCGCTTTCGGTGCTTTTGCCATGTCGTTTCTCCGGTTCGTCAGAGCGCTTCAGCGCCCGAAATGATTTCGATAAGCTCTTTGGTGATCGCAGCTTGGCGAGAGCGGTTGTATTTGATCGTCAGCTTGTTGATCATGTCGCCAGCGTTGCGTGTCGCGTTGTCCATCGCACTCATCCGCGCACCCTGTTCGGACGCACCGTTTTCCAACAGCGCGGTGAAAACCTGGGTGGCGACGGCTCGGGGCAGCAGATCGGCCAGGATTGCCTCTTGGTCAGGTTCATAGTCGTAAACCGTGGTGGCGGCAGCCGCTTCGAACTTGGCGGGAATCACCTGCAACGCGGTCGGAATTTGGCTGATCACCGATTGGAAGCGGTTGTAGAACAGCGTGGCCACGTCGCATTCGCCACTGGCATAGCGCGCCAGAATGTCCCGCGCGATGGCTTGTGCGTTGACGTAGCCGACCCGCTTGACTTCGGTCAGGTCGATATGGCCGACGAAATACTTGCTATAATCGCGCTTCAGCTGATCACGGCCTTTTTTGCCGACGGTCAGTATCTTGACGGTCTTGCCCTGCGCCAGCAACTCGATGACGTGCGCCCGGGCCAGCCGAACGATGGTAGAGTTGAAACCGCCGCAAAGCCCGCGCTCCGACGTCATCACGACGACAAGCTGAACTTTGTCCGACCCGTTGCCGATCAGCAGTTTGGGCGCGCCCTCGCTCTTGCCAACCGAGGCTGACAGACCCGCCATAACCGCCGTCATCCGCTCGGCATAAGGCCGGGCGGCGACGGCTGCATCCTGTGCGCGGCGCAGTTTCGCCGCGGCGACCATCTGCATCGCCTTGGTGATCTTTCGCGTGTTCTTGACCGTCGCGATCCGGTTTTTCAGGTCCTTAAGGCTGGGCATCTGTTATCTCCCTGCCGCGCCCTCAGGCGAAGTCCTTTGCAAACGTATCAAGCTCTGCCCGAACCGCTTTTTCCAGATCACCCGCAACTTTGCGGTCGTTCGTGGTGATGTCGGTCAACAGCGCCTTGCCAGCACCGCGCAAGTGCTTCAGCAGCCCCGCTTCAAAGCGGCCCACATCCTTGACGGCGATCTTGTCAAGATAACCGGCGGTGCCCGAATAGATCAGGCAGACGATTTCCGCGTTGGTCAGCGGCGAATACTGCGCCTGCTTCATCAACTCTGTAAGGCGCGCGCCACGGGCCAGCAATTGCTGGGTCGATGCGTCAAGGTCCGACCCGAATTGTGCAAACGCCGCCATTTCGCGGTATTGCGCCAGCTCCAGCTTGACCTTGCCGGCCACCGACTTCATCGCGTTGGTCTGTGCCGAAGAACCGACCCGCGACACCGAAAGACCGGTGTTCACGGCAGGACGGATACCCTGGAAGAACAGTTCCGTCTCCAGGAATATCTGGCCGTCGGTGATCGAGATCACGTTCGTCGGAATAAATGCCGACACGTCGCCACCTTGTGTTTCGATGATCGGCAGCGCGGTCAGCGAACCCGAACCGAAATCTTCGTTCAGCTTCGACGACCGTTCCAGCAGACGAGAGTGCAGATAAAACACGTCGCCCGGATACGCTTCCCGGCCCGGCGGGCGGCGCAGCAGCAGCGACATCTGGCGGTAAGCCACGGCTTGCTTGGACAAGTCATCATAGATGATCAGCGCATGGCGGCCATTGTCACGGAAAAACTCCGCCATCGAGGTCGCGGCATAGGGTGCCAGAAACTGCAGCGGAGCCGGGTCAGATGCGGTCGCAGCCACCACGATTGTGTACTTGCTGGCACCGGATTCCTCCAGCTTCTTGACCAACTGCGCCACGGTCGAGCGTTTTTGCCCGATTGCAACATAGATGCAGTACAGCTTTTTGCTCTCATCATCGCCAGCCGCTTCGTTATACGACTTTTGGTTCAGGATGGTGTCCAGCGCCACTGCCGTCTTGCCGGTCTGACGGTCGCCGATGATCAACTCGCGCTGGCCACGGCCAATCGGGATCATCGCGTCAACGGCTTTCAGGCCGGTCGCCATCGGCTCATGCACCGATTTGCGCGGGATGATGCCCAGTGCCTTGCGGTCGGCAATTGCGCGTTCGGTGGTGCCCAAAGGCCCCTTGCCGTCAATCGGGTTGCCCAGACCGTCAACCACACGACCCAGCAGCGCGTCGCCCACCGGCACGTCCACGATGGACTTGGTGCGCTTGACGACGTCGCCTTCCTTGATGTCCTGGTCGGACCCGAAGATAACGATGCCGACGTTGTCGACTTCCAGGTTCAGCGCCATCCCGCGGATGCCACCGGGGAATTCCACCATCTCACCGGCCTGCACGTTGTCGAGGCCGTAGACGCGGGCGATCCCGTCGCCAACGCTCAGCACCCGGCCAACCTCGGCCACTTCGGCGTCTTTGCCGAAATTCTTGATCTGGTCCTTCAGGATCGCAGAGATCTCTGCCGCTTGGATTCCCATCACCCAACCTCTTTCATTGCATTCTGGAGTGCCGCGAGTTTCGCCTTGACCGAAGTGTCGATCATGGTCGATCCCAGCTTCACGATAAGACCGCCGATGAGGCTTTCATCGACGGAGGTGTTCAGTTTGATCTCTTTGCCGGCACTGGCTTTCAGCGTGGCAATCAATTCCTTGGTTTGCGCCGCGGACAACGGCGCGGCAGAGGTCACATCAGCCGTCACTTCGCCCTTTTCCACCGCAATCCGCGACTTGAGGTCGGCCACCAGCTGCGGCAGCACGAACAGCCGGTGCTTGTTGGCCATCAGCGCCAACGTGTTTGCGACCAGCGTCGAGACGCCCATTTTGGCCGCGATTGCCTGCACAGCCGCCGCTTGCTCCGCCCGCTCGATTACCGGAGAGGCGATCATGGCCGCAAACTCCGGGCTGATCTTAAGCGCGTCGCCAAGCGCATTGGTATCGGTTTCCAGCGCCTTCAGGCCGCCGTCTTCCTTGGCAAGTTCAAACAACGCCTGAGCATAGCGCCCTGCGATGCTGAGGGAGATGGATGCTGGTTCGGACACGTCTTCCCTTCCGCTGTCTGAGCCCCCGTTTCCGGACCTTTGGTCCAGTTCAAGGATCTCCGTTGGCGCACACATGATTTGTTTGCGTCTGTCGATTTTGCGCGTTCCTAGCAGAGCATCCCCAACCCCGCAACCCGTTATGCCCTAGTGATGCATGCAGGCCGAACAGGTTTTTTCCAGTGTTTACAGGGCTGCGACATATGCCCCGCAACCCGTGCGACGCTTTGGCACTCCAAACCGTTTCAACTCTAACGAAACGACCCCGAATCTCTGCCACTTTTGGCGCAATCCGAGCGGCCATCGTGCAACCTGGCAACCGTAGCCCTGACGGCGCTGTTGGGCAGCCGGCACCCGACCCGCGCCTTGTCTACCCCTCAGCTGCCAACTCTATCCGTCGCGGTGCCGGCGGCCTGCGCCCGCGGCACCGGCTGCGGCGCGGGCAGCCCCTCGAGCACTTTCAACGGCCGCCGTACCATTGCCCCCAATCCGCCCCGCGTCGGCGCATAGACCTGCTTTGACGCCTCGACCATCAACACGCCGCCAGCCAGCCAGGGTGCCGAACGCCCCAGCCATTCCCAGAACGCCGAGGTTCGCAGCCAGAACCGGGCCTGCGATGGCGGCGCGAACAGCACAGTCAGCCCGCGCTCCGGCGTGAACCCGGTGCGCCGCAGCTCCGCCTCCAACTGGCTGATCGAATAAGGCCGACCAAATCCGAATGGTGTGCCCTCGCGGCGTGACCACAGCCCTATCCGGTTCGGTACGATGAACAGCGCCCGTCCACCCGGCCCCAGCACCCGGTGACATTCCTCCAGCACCGCGGAAGAATTGTCCGATGTCTCCAACCCGTGCATCACCACCAGCCTGTCGACAAACCCGGTCGCCAGCGGCCAGTTGGTATCCTCGCACAGCGTGCAGATATTGGGCTCGCCCGCAGGCCACGGCATCACCCCCTGCGGCCCCGGCATCAGTGCGATCACGCGGCGCGATTGCTCCAGATACGGACGCAGCAACGGCACGGCAAAGCCGAAGCCTGCCACGGTCTGCCCGGCCATCGGCGGCCACAACTCGACGACCTTGTCCCGGATCGCCCGCTGCGCCACCCGACCCAGCTGCGTCCGGTAATAGAAATTCCGCAGGTCCAGCACGTCCAGATGCATTGAAACTTCGCGCCCCGTTCCTAAATCAAGCCGCAGCATAGCGACGAAGGCTGCCAATGCTACTCTTCCGGTTTCAGTTGCTCATAAATATCCCCGCCGGAGGCAACTGAGCCGGCTGGCCGCAAGGCCAGAGGCGAGGCAAAGACTCTGCGGCGCATGCCGCTCCGTCGGATCAACCTCCTCAGCGGTTGCACCGGCTCCCGCTATGCGCCACCCTGCCCCAAACCCGGAGACTGCCCATGCCGCTGGAACTCGTCACCATCCCGTGCCTGCAAGACAACTATGCCTACCTGCTGCACGATGCCGCGTCCGGCCATACCACGCTGGTAGACGCACCGGCGGCCGCTCCAATCCTGAAAGCCCTCGCCGACCGAGGCTGGCACCTCGACCAGATCCTGCTTACCCACCACCACGCTGACCACATTCAGGGCGTCCCTGAACTGGTCGCCGCGACCAGCGCCACCGTCATCGGTGCCAAAGCCGACGCCCACCGCCTGCCGCCCTTGACCCACGCCGTCTCCGAAGGCGACACCATCACCATAGGCCCGGACACCGCTCAGATCATCGACGTCACCGGCCACACCATCGGCCACATCGCCTTCCTGCTGCCAGGTATGGCGTTCACCGCCGACAGTCTGATGGCCGGTGGCTGCGGCCGCCTGTTCGAAGGATCGCCCGCGGTCATGTGGCAAAGCCTGTCGAAACTCGCCGCCTTGCCCGCCGAAACCCTGATCTGCTCAGGCCACGAATACACCACCGCCAACTTGGCGTTCGCCGCCACGATCGAGCCTGACAATGCGGACCTGCAAGCCCGCATTGCCCGCACCGCTGCGGCACGCGCCGCAGGCATCGCAACAGTACCCTCGCTCTTGTCAGAAGAATTGGCGACCAACCCTTTTCTGCGCGCCAACCTTTCCCATATAAAGGCAATGCTTGGCCTGCCCGAAGCTACTGATGCGGCAGCGTTTGCCGAAATTCGCAGCAGGAAAGACCATTTCTGACCTCCAACACTTGCCCGGTTAATCACTTTTTGGGCACGGTCCTTTGCGAATGCTATTTATGCCCCAAATATAACTTGAAGATTGCCGAATAAAACCGATCCTTAACACCATGAGGCCACGGTCGACGCGTGCCCGCCCGGAAATCCGACGGGCTCGCTGACCTGCAGGACAGGAGCACTCAACGTGCCATCTTTTTCGACCACACTCGAGCAAGCCATCCACGGCGCCTTGGCGCTTGCGAATGCCCGCCGCCACGAACTTGCAACGCTGGAGCATCTGCTTCTGGCCCTGATCGACGAACCTGACGCCGCCCGCGTCATGAAGGCGTGTTCAGTCGATCTTGACGTTTTGAAGAAAACCCTCGTGGATTTCATCGACGACGATCTTTCCACCCTCGTCACCGATGTCGAGGGCAGCGAAGCGGTGCCCACTGCCGCCTTTCAACGCGTGATCCAGCGTGCTGCCATCCATGTCCAATCGTCGGGCCGCACCGAGGTCACCGGGGCCAACGTCCTTGTCGCCATCTTTGCCGAACGCGAATCGAACGCCGCTTATTTCCTGCAAGAGCAGGACATGACGCGCTATGACGCCGTCAACTATATCGCCCACGGCGTCGCCAAAGACCCGTCGTTTGGCGAGCCGCGCCCTGTGACCGGTGCCGATGAACACCACGAAACGCCCAAGGCAGAGGCTGGCGACAGCAAGGACTCTGCCCTGTCGAAATACTGCGTCGATCTGAACGTCAAGGCCCGCAAGGGCGAGGTTGACCCCCTGATCGGCCGCGAAGCCGAGGTTGAGCGCTGCATCCAGGTTCTCTGCCGCCGCCGCAAGAACAACCCGCTTCTGGTCGGTGACCCCGGCGTTGGCAAAACCGCCATTGCCGAAGGTCTGGCCCTGAAAATCGTCCGTGGTGAAACCCCGGAAATCCTGGCCCACGCCACCATCTTCTCGCTCGACATGGGCGCGCTGTTGGCCGGCACCCGCTACCGTGGCGACTTTGAGGAACGCCTGAAAGCGGTCGTCAAAGAGATGGAGGATCACCCCGACGCAATCCTGTTCATCGACGAAATCCATACCGTGATCGGTGCCGGTGCCACATCCGGCGGCGCGATGGATGCATCCAACCTGCTGAAACCGTCGCTTGCAGGCGGCAAGATGCGCTGCATGGGCTCTACGACCTATAAGGAATTCCGTCAGCACTTCGAAAAAGACCGCGCCCTTGCGCGCCGTTTCCAGAAGATCGACGTGAACGAACCATCAGTCGAAGACACGGTGAAAATCCTCATGGGCCTCAAGCCCTACTTCGAGGAACATCACGACCTGCGTTACACACATGATGCGATCAAGGCGGCGGTCGAACTGTCCGCCCGCTACATCCACGACCGCAAACTGCCCGACAAGGCCATCGACGTCATCGACGAGTCTGGCGCGGCGCAAATGCTTGTGCCGGAGAACAAACGCAAGAAGACCATCGGTATCAAGGAAATCGAAGTCACCATTGCGACGATGGCGCGCATTCCACCCAAGAGCGTGTCGAAGGACGATGCCGAGGTGCTCAAGCATCTTGAGACGACGTTGAAGCGCACGGTGTTCGGTCAGGACAAGGCGATTGAAGCTTTGTCGGCGTCGATCAAGCTCGCGCGTGCGGGCTTGCGCGAGCCTGAGAAACCTATCGGCTCCTATCTGTTTTCGGGCCCGACCGGCGTCGGCAAGACCGAAGTTGCCAAGCAGCTCGCAGCATCGCTCGGCGTCGAACTCATTCGTTTCGACATGTCGGAATATATGGAGCGGCATACGGTGTCGCGCTTGATCGGCGCGCCTCCGGGCTATGTGGGTTTCGATCAGGGCGGTCTGCTCACCGATGGTGTGGACCAGCATCCGCATTGCGTGGTTTTGTTGGACGAAATCGAGAAGGCGCATCCGGATCTCTACAACGTGCTGCTGCAGATCATGGATCACGGAAGGCTGACCGATCATAACGGCAAGCAGGTCAATT
>JBDSXE010000409.1:0-4024 GCA_039926325.1 Paracoccaceae bacterium
GCAAGCCGCCGGTTTTGATGCGGTCATGTTCGGCAACGAAAACGACCGGCCCTACGAATTCAAGGTCGATACCGCCTCCACCGCTACGATGGCCGCGATCATCGGCGCGTTGAAATCCGAAATCATCGTGCCCTTCGGCGTCAACGTGTTGTGGGATCCCCTCAGTACCATCGCCCTCGCCGCCGCCACGGGTGCCCATTTCGTGCGCGAAATCTTCACTGGAACCTATGCCAGCGACATGGGCAACTGGACCCCCAACGCGGGCGAGGCGATGCGCTATCGCAACCGCCTTGGCCGCGCCGACCTTGCCATGCTTTACAACGTCAGCGCCGAATTCGCCGACAGCCTCGACCGCCGCCCCTTGCCCGACCGCGCCCGTTCTGCCGTGTTCTCCTCCATCCCCGACGCCGTTCTGGTGAGTGGCGCTATTACCGGCGAGGCGGCCGCCCTCAGCGATCTGGAGGCGGTCAAGTGCGTTCTCCCCACCACTCCGGTCCTCGCCAACACTGGCGTCAAGCACGAAACAATCGCTGAAACCCTCCGCATCGCTGATGGCTGCATCGTCGGTTCCGCCCTGAAATTCGACGGCCACACCTGGAACGCCATCGACCCCGCCCGTGCTGCCGATTTCATGGCCCGCGCCCGTGCTGCAAGGGGTGGCAAATGATCAACCGCCTCCGCCGCGACCTGACCGAACTGATGCTGATCCCCGGCCTCTCCGGTCACGAAACCCGCATCGCGGCCGCAATCCGCAGCAAACTCACCGCCCTCGGCGTCACCACAACAACCGACCGCCTCGGCAACCTGATCGCCACCTTCCCCGGCGACCCCGCCAAACCGTCCGTGATGATCTTCACCCATATGGACCAGTTGGGTTTCTTCGTCCGCAAGATCGAACCCGACGGCCTGATCCGCGTCGAACGCATGGGCGGGGTCTCGGAACGCGCGATGGCCGCGCAAGCCGTCACGCTGAGTGTGGGCGACACAGACATCCCCGGCATCATCATGAACAAGGCCCACCACGCGACCACCCCCGACGAGAAATACAAAGTCCTGACCGCCCCCGAAATCCGCATCGACACCGGCCACGGCTCCAAGGCCGCTGTTGAGGCTGCCGGTATCAAGATCGGCACCCCCGTCACCTACCGCGCCCAAGTGCTTGAACTCGCATGCAACCGCATAGCAGGCACCTCCATCGACGACCGCGCCGGCTGCGCGGTGCAACTCGAACTCGCCCGCATCCTCGCCACCGGCAACACCGGCCCCACCACCCACCTCGTCTGGTCCGTGCAAGAGGAGTTCAACCTGCGCGGTGCCGTCGTCGCAGCCCAAACCCTCCACCCCGACATCGCCCTGCAAATCGACCTCATGCTCGCAACGGATACTCCCGACATGGCCGACCGGGGTGAGATGACCCTCGGCGGCGGCCCCGGCATCAGCCTGTATTCCTTCCACGGTCGCGGCACCCTGAACGGCGTCATCCCCCATCCCGCCCTCGTCCGCCTGTTCGAATCCACCGCCGCCGCCCAGAACATCTTCCTGCAACGTTCCGCCCAGGTCGGTGTCCTGACCGACCTCAGCTACATCCAGACCCTCGGCCAGGGCGTCGCTTCCCTCGACGTAGGCTACCCGATGCGCCACTCGCACTCGCCGTTGGAATGCTGCGATCTCACCGACCTTGAAGCCCTGACCAATCTGCTCAATGCCGCCCTCAAAGCTATCCCCGCGCAAATGAAACTGACCCGAGACTGAAATGTACACCCTCGGCATCGACATCGGCACGTTCGAATCCAAAGGCGTGATCGCCACCCACGGCGGCAAGATAATCGCCCAATCCAGCCGCCCGCACCAGATGATCGTCCCCCACCCCGGTTGGGCCGAACACCGCGCAACAGAGGATTGGTGGCGCGATTGTACCAACATTACCAACGACTTGCTGGCGACTTCTCAGGTAAACCCTCACGACATCAAAGCCATCGCCACCTCCGCTATCGGCCCCTGCATGCTGCCTCTCGACGCCGCAGGCACCCCCCTGATGAACGCCGTCCTCTACGGCGTCGATACCCGCGCCCATGCCGAAATCGCCCTGCTGAACGCCCAAATCGGCGAGGACACGATCCTCCACCGCTGCGGCAACGCCCTCACTTCCCAATCCGTCGGTCCCAAAATCTTGTGGCTGCAACGCAATCACCAGGAAATCTGGAAAAATACCGCAAAAATAGTCAGTTCCACGACATACCTCACCCAGAAACTTACCGGCAACTACGTCATCGACCACTACTCCGCCGCCGGTTTCTCTCCCCTCTACGATATCGCCGCGCTGAACTGGGCCCACGACCTCGCGCAAATCTGCCGCCCCGACCAACTTCCGGAACTCCTGTGGTCCACTGAAATCGCGGGCCATGTCACCGCCCAAGCCGCGCAAGAAACCGGCCTTGCCGCAGGCACTCCCGTCACCTGCGGCACCATCGACGCTGCATCCGAAGCGGTCAGCGTTGGCACCACAGACCCCGGCGACATGATGATGATGTACGGCTCCACCATCTTCATCATCCAGATCAGCGCCAAACGACTGACCGATCCGCGCCTTTGGCACGCCCCCTGGCTTTATCCTGGCCACTATGCAGCAATGGCCGGCTTGGCCACCAGTGGCACGCTAACCCACTGGTTCCGCGACATTTTCGCCCGCGAGCTTCCTCCAGATACCGCCTTTGCCACCCTCACTGAAGAGGCCCTGAACTCTCCAATTGGTGCCAACGGCCTGTTGTGCCTGCCGTATTTCAGCGGCGAACGCACCCCTCTTCACAACCCGCAGGCCAAAGGCGCGTTCTTTGGCCTGAACCTCACCCACACCCGTGGCGAACTATACCGCGCCGCCATCGAGGGTATCGCCAGCGCCACCCGCCACATCACCGATACCTATGCCGAACTTGGCTCACCCCCCACGCGCCTCCTCGCCGTTGGTGGCGGCACCAAGAACCGGCTGTGGTTGCAGGCCACGTCTGACCTGACCGGGATTGATCAACAGGTCTGCCAGATCACCACAGGCGCTGCATTCGGCAACGCATTTTTGGCTGCAAAAGCCATTGGCGCGGCAGACGATATCATTAGTTGGAACCCAGTGGCCGAAACGGTTCGCGCCGCGTCCCACCCCGTCTATCACCGCCAATACCCGCTGTTCCGCCGCTTGTACGAACAAACGAAAGACATCGCCGCCGCCCTCAGCCAAGGTGAATAAATGCGCCTGGAACTCATGCGCCCGCACCAAATCCGCGCCGCCATCGCCGCCAACATTCCGGTTGTGATCGCCATCGGTGTGCAGGAATACCACGGCGAACACTTGCCGCTTGGCGTCGACCTGCTCGCTGTCACCCGCTGCCTCGACCGTCTGGAATCGGAACATCCCGGCAAGATCGTCGTCCTGCCGCCCTTCGCCTATGGTGCTGCCAGCCATGCCGTAGCGGGCCCCGACAGCGGCACCCTTCACCTCGACCCGGCCACGTTTCAACCCTTCGCCCAAGCCCTGTTCGCCGCCCTGCTGAACGCAGGCTTCCGCAACGTGCACGGTTTCATCCACCACCAGACCGAGAATTTTCTCCAAGGCATGCCCACCGACCTTGCCTTCCGCCTCGCCGCCCGGCAGGCGACCTTCACCCATCTGGAGGCCGTGCGCGGCCCCGGCTGGTGGGGCAGGGCCGACATGGCGGACTACTACGGTGCCACCGACAACCCTTTCAACTGGATCAGCATTCACCCCCTGATGTCGCCAGAAGTGGCCCAATACTTCCCGTTCGACCACGCTGGCGAGGGCGAAACTGCCCTGATGCTGGCCCTTGCGCCTGAAACCGTCGAACCCGAACGTATGGCGGAAAATACCACCTGGTACACCGCCAGCGCCCCCAACGCGACCAAAGCGCAAGGCGAGGCTGGTGTAGCAGTCATATTGAACCACCTGCGAAACCTGCTCGGTCTTGCTGTTTGATCATTCACATTGGCGCAAATATCCTCGGGGGTCCGGGGGTGG
>JBDSXE010000410.1:0-2575 GCA_039926325.1 Paracoccaceae bacterium
CGCGTTGATCGCGACGTAGCCGCCCAGGGTCGCGAATGCATTGATCTGGCGGTCGCGCAGCATGAAGAAGGTGAACGGCTGTTGCGGCTTGTCGCTGGCGCCGCCGAGGCGCTGGCCGACGGCATCCAGCCAGCCACCCAGCAACGGGTCGTCGAGTACATAACCTTCGTGGCGCAGCTGGGCGAGGGTCATCGCGCCGTATTCGGCCTGCTTGGCAGGCGACAGCACATTGCCCGCGGAGGAACCGATATCGGGTAATTTCGACTCTTGCGCGGACGCGGCCGAAGCAAACGCCAGCGCACCTGCAAGGGCAGCGGCAAGGATTGAAGGCGACTGGGGCACTCGAATCTCCATGCGGTGAGGATGCGGCCAGAAGGCGTTGCGGGCGTGAACCTCGGTTGAAGTACACCGTGATGAACACTGGCACGATGACAGCACTAACAGGCTGTCTGGAAATATGCACGTTCCGGCCGCATATTCGAACACAACCCCTAGACCGCAAACGCGACACTATGTTGCTTGTTCATATTCCCTTGGCTTGGAGATCCCCTTGAGTGACATCACACCCCCCCCAATCACCATTTACAGCAGCGCGATTTGCCCCTACTGCGTGGCAGCCAAGAATTTCCTGAAAAGCAAAGGCCTGGCGTGGACCGAGGTCCGGATCGATACCGACCCGGAGGAGCGCCAGCGCATGGTGGCTTTGGCCAAGCGCACCAGCGTCCCGCAAATCTTCGTCGGCGACATCCATGTGGGCGGCTACGACGACATGATGGCGATGCACCGGGCCGGGAAATTCGAGCCATTGCTGGCAGGTGAGGGCGCATGAGCACGTCGCCGAAGGACCACAAAGCGGCTGGCCTTGACCGTTTGGCGGAGTTCACCGATTTCCGCAAGCGCATGAATGAACGCATCCTTGCCGAGCCCAATCAGGTTGTCCGGCGCTTTTTCGCCTTGGACACGCAGACCTACCAAGCCGGCGCATTGGACCTCAAGACCAAGGAGCTACTGGGATTGGTGGCGTCGATGGTGCTGCGATGCGACGACTGCATCAGCTACCACGTCGCGCAATGCAAGGACGCCGGCGTCAATCGTGACGAAATGTTCGAGGCGTTTTCGGTCGCGCTGGTCGTGGGCGGCAGCATCGTCATCCCGCATCTGCGTCGTGCGGTGGATTTCCTTGATCAACTGGAACAGGGTGATGCGGCCGCGCCAGAGGCGCACGACCACGGCTGAGCTGCGCCACATGGCATAATTAGAGGCTAACTTTCTCGCGTTGGCGCGTGATTTCGCGCTATCGCCCGCCAGGAACACACCCCTTATGACCACGACGATCACCGTCATCCGCGGCGATGGCATCGGCCCGGAAATCATGGATGCCACCCTGCACGTGCTGGATGCGATGCAGCTTGGCATCACGTACGAATTTGCCGACGCCGGCCTGGTCGCCCTCGAGAAACACGGTGAGTTGATTCCTGCAGCGACGATGGAATCAATCAGCCGGAACCGCATCGCACTGAAGTCGCCGTTGACCACGCCGGTAGGCGGCGGGTTTTCGTCGATCAATGTCGAGTTGCGTCGGCGCTTCGACCTGTATGCCAATGTGCGTCCGGCGAAGTCCTTCCCGAACACGAAGTCGCGCTTCGCCGCAGGCGTGGACCTGATCACCGTGCGCGAAAACACGGAAGGCGCCTACACCCAGGAAGGTCAGGAAACGTCGGCCGATGGCGAGTTCGCGACCTCGATGATTCGTACGACGCGCAGGGGTTCCGAGCGCATCGTCCGCTACGCCTTCGACCTGGCACGCCGCACGGGCCGCAAGAAGGTCACCGTGGTGCACAAGGCCAACATCATGAAATCGACGTCTGGCCTGTTCCTGAAGACGGCGCGCGAAGTGGCCCAGCAGTATCCGGACATCGCATGCAACGAGATGATCGTGGACAACACCTGCATGCAGCTTGTGATGCGCCCTGAACAATTCGACGTGATCGTGACCACCAACCTGTTCGGCGACATCATCTCTGACCTGTGTGCCGGGTTGGTGGGCGGCTTGGGCTTGGCGCCGGGCGCCAACATCGGTACCGATGCGGCAATCTTCGAAGCCGTGCATGGGTCTGCCCCGGACATCGCGGGCAAGGGCGTCGCAAATCCCTGCGCGCTGCTGTTGGGTGCTGCGCAGATGCTGGATCATTTGGCATTGCCCGAACAGGCCGAGCGTCTGCGCGCGGCGATCATCGCTACGCTGGAAGCCAAAGACGGCCTCACCCCGGATCTGGGCGGGCAGGGCAACACGATGGGCTTCGCCCAGGCCATCGCCCGCAGGCTGTGATCATGTGGTTGCAGGCATGAAAAAAGGGCGCCATCGGCGCCCTTTTTATTGGAGTCGAAATCGTGGTCAGTTGCGTGACTGCAGCTTCGACAGCAGGCGCAGGATTTCCAGGTACAGCCACACCAGGGTGACCAACAGGCCGAACGCGGCGTACCACTCCATGTACTTCGGCGCACCAGCGTCGACGCCTTTCTCGATGAAGTCGAAATCCAGCACCAGGTTGAGCGCGGCCACGATCACCACGCC
>JBDSXE010000411.1:0-9498 GCA_039926325.1 Paracoccaceae bacterium
GCACAAAAATCAACCCTGCCGCCACATAACCTGCGGTGTAGTGCAGGTCTTCGGCGGTGCGGGCGGTGAACCATGCGGTGACGAAACTCGCCACCAATCCCCAGTGAAAAATCCGCACCACGGGATCCCAGACGCGCGTCAGGGGACTACCCTGACGCACGAGTTCGGGGTCGGTCAGAACCGGATCAATTTTCACCAGCTTCAACATTGGCAACCGCGTCAAGGGTTTCGGCGTTATAGGCCGAGTTCACCTTTTTACCCTTGGCATCAATGGCATATACTTCGTAGCAGCCCTTCTCTGTTTTGATCTTCTTGACGGTCAGGCCGTCTTTGACCAGCAGAGCCGTCAGTTCGTCCTTGGACTTGAACTTTGCGGCAGCGGCGGTGGAACAGGTCGCGGTGGACGTGGCTACAGCGGTGTCGGCAAAGGCTGGAACGGCAAGCGTTGCAGCAAATGCCGTCAGGATCAGGGTGCGGAACATCAGTATCTCCATTTTTGCGGGTTTGGCCGCGGTGTCAGGACGGGTTTCCGGGTCAGGTGCAGTGTCTGTGGCTGCGTCGTTTTGGCGACCGTCACGGGGTCTGTATGCTGCGAAGCTGACGTGAGCCTGAACGCCGCCCCATGCCGGATGTTTCAGCCAATGACGCCTGCGCGAGCCGCACTATCGGTTCGGACCAATGCACACTATATTCCTATCATCACAAAAAGGAGGCCCCAGATGTTCCTGTTCGACCGCAAGAAATCCGACATGGTCCGCCCCGAAGACGCCCTTCCGGGACGCGCTGACCCGATGCCGACCGCTGAGACCCATTTTGTCAATGGCCGCCCGCTGAAATCCGCCGTCCCCGAAGGCATGGCAGAGGCCATGTTCGGCATGGGCTGTTTCTGGGGGGTGGAGCGCATTTTCTACAACCTGCCCGGCGTCTGGCTGACGATGACCGGCTATGCCGGCGGCTTCACTCCAAACCCGACCTACAAGGAGACTTGCACTCAACTGACTGGGCATAATGAAGTCGTCCGTGTGATCTATGACCCTGCGATCATCTCGTACGACCAGCTGCTGAAAACCTTCTGGGAAGGCCACGATCCGACCCAAGGGATGCGGCAGGGCAACGACATGGGATCGACCTACCGTTCCGGCATCTACACCTACACCCCGGAGCAGGACGCCGCTGCCAAGGCGAGCAAGGTCGCATATGCGGCCGCTTTGGCTGGCAAACGCTTCGGCCCGGTCACCACCGAAATCCTGCCCGTGCCGACGTTCTACTTTGCCGAGGATTACCACCAGCAATACCTTGCCAAGAACCCGGCAGGCTATTGCGGCATCGGCGGCACTGGCGTGACCTGCCCGATCGGGTTGAAAGTCGGCGCCGCTTGACCTGAAACAAGGCTGGGCATAAGCGACCCTCGAAGCAGGAGAAGCTCATGCCAACCTTTACCGCCCTGACCACGCTGCCCGGCGAAGATGCCGCAATCGCCCTGTCCGCCGCGATCGAAAAGATGCAGCCAGAGCCGGTGGGCGTCGGCGTGTTCGAGATCGAGGACGACTCTGGACTGTGGGAAGTCGGCGCGTATTTCGTCGAACAACCGGACGAAGTTGTGCTTGACGTGCTGGCAATGGCGTTCGGTGCCAAACCTTTTGCGCTGTCAGAACTGCCGGAAATCGACTGGGTTGCCAAAGTCCGCCGCGAATTGTCCCCGGTCGAGGCTGGTCGGTTTTTCGTCTACGGCTCGCATGATGCGGACAAAGTGCCGGCCATTTTGTCTGAGCCCGGTCGCATCGCCCTGCAGATCGAGGCAACGGTGGCGTTCGGCACCGGGCATCACGGCACGACCCTTGGGTGTCTGCGGGCGTTTGACCACATTTATGAGGCGGGCTTTCGCCCCGCGCGCGTGGCTGACATCGGTTGCGGCACGGCTGTTCTGGCGATGGCCGCTGCAGCCGTGCTGCCCGGAGCCCTGATCGTAGCGTCCGACATTGACGAAGTGGCGGTTGCGGTGGCCAAGGCAAATGTGGCGATCAATGGGCTGGACGGCCGCGTCGAATGTCTGGAGGCCGCGGGCTTCGCGCATCCGCGTCTTGCCGAGGTTGCACCGTTCAATCTGGTGTTTGCGAACATCCTGAAAGGCCCGCTGATCGAACTTGCCCCAGCAATGGCGGCGCATACGGCAGCTATGGGCCTTATTATCCTGTCCGGTTTGCTGGTCGTTCAGGCAGAGGCCGTGACCGGCGCCTATGTCGCCGCAGGCTTCACACCAGAGGCGCGCGACGATATCGGTGAATGGTCCACTCTGGTTTTGCGCCGCAATTAAACCTCAATCGGCGGTTGCGTCTTAATTTAGCCGCAATTCTGACTTATCAGCGACACTGGCGGGGGCCGGAATTGCTGGAGCGTTGGTATGTCCGACCCGAATTTGACCGATTTCCGCGGCCGTGTCACGCGCATCCAAAAAGCCCACGCCAAGGGTTATGGCTTTGAAGCGCCGGGAACCTTGGGTCGTTCTCACTACCATCATCCACAAACCAAGCGCCGGTCGATCGTTGGACCAATTCTGTTCTTGCTGATCTGCGCTTTTCTGACGAAAGGCGCGATTTATCATGAGGTTGGTGCGGAATCCTACAACAGCCGCGCTGCAGCCCTGATGGCCGGGCAGGGCTTTGACCGTATCGGAGGCTGGCTGATGCAGGCTGATCCGGTGACGTTGTATGTGTCGGGCAAGATCGAGCTGGCCTTAAGCAAACTCAAATAACTGGACTTTTGGTAAAGAAAAAGGCCGCTGACCTTGCGGACAGCGACCTTTCAAAAGCCCGTCGGTGCTGAAATATCAGCGACCGATCATCTCGACATCACCACGGCAGAGACCGATGTCATCCAGCTCGCGGTTGGACAGTTTGCCCAATGCTTTGCGTGTGACACGGCCTGCATTCCAAGTCTGGAATACGTTGGCAACATGGCTCACGGATTGGACCAGACGGAAAACAGTGATGGCGCCCATCGGCGCCGGGCGCGACGTGATATTGGCGGCCATAGCGGTAATCCTTTCAAACTTGCTTACATAAGAAGCGCGTATTCGCTTCCGGTGCAGCAGATTTAGACGTTGCGCGAAGGCGGGACAAGCTGGGGCTTGGCAGAGCCGTCATGCGCGGAATGCATAGCTGCAAACCTTGCTTTCGCCCTTATTTTGTTGGCGACAGAGCGCAAATCACCCTTTATGTCGGTTTCAGCTATGCAAATGCCGCTTTCCAGATCCGCGACACGGTTTGTCGTATTCTGACTGCGGCCTTTAATTCAACTTGGCGGATGTTCCCTTTTCGTGCTAATTCTGGAAAAACCAAGAAAAGGGGCGGGAATGCGTGTGTTGGGGATTGATCCGGGCCTGCGAAACCTGGGTTGGGGGGTGATCGACGTCATGGGCGCCCGAATCACGCATGTCGCCAACGGCATCTGCCATTCCGCTCCGGGGGATGGTGACGGCGATCTGGCCCTGCGCCTGTATTCTCTGCACACCCAGTTGACAGAGGTGCTGCGGCTATACGCGCCCGATGCGGCGGCGGTTGAGAATACCTTTGTCAACAAGGATGCCGTGGCAACTCTGAAACTGGGGCAGGCGCGGGGCATTGCCCTGCTGGTGCCCGCCCAAGCTGGTATCACCGTTGGCGAATATGCCCCGAATGCCGTCAAGAAAACCGTGGTTGGCGTAGGCCATGCCGACAAAGGCCAAGTTGATCATATGGTCCGCATCCTGTTGCCCGGTGTCAAAATCGTCGGCGCAGATTCTGCCGATGCCCTTGCCATCGCGATCTGCCACGCCCATCACCTGCAAAGCGCGGGCCGCTTGCAGGCCGCGCTGCGAAAGGCGGCAGGATGATCGGCAAGCTTTCAGGGCGTCTGGACTGGCGTGGGCCAGATCAGGTGCTGATCGACGTGCGGGGTGTCGGCTACATCGTCCATGTCAATGACCGCACGATGGCGCAAATGCCCGGTCTGGGCGAGGCGGTGGCGCTATATACCGATCTGTTGGTGCGCGAAGACCTGCTGCAACTTTTCGGCTTTCCCACATTGCTGGACAAGGAATGGCACCGCCTGCTGATGACCGTGCAAGGCGTTGGGGCCAAAGCGTCAATGGCGATGTTGGGCGCGTTGGGGGCCGATGGCGTTGCCCGTGCTATTGCCTTGGGTGACGCCCGCGCCATCCAGTCAGCACCCGGTATCGGCCCCAAACTGGCGCAACGCGTGATATTGGAGCTGAAGGCAAAGGCGCCCGCCGTCATGGCAATGGGTGCCAACCTTGCAGGTATCGCCAGCCATGACGGCGTGATCGAACCGATGCCGGTGGCATCGCAGCGCCCCGCAACCCCCTCCGCCGCGCAAAACCGCGCCGGCTTTGTCGCAGACGCCCTCAGTGCCCTTTTGAACCTTGGCTACACCCAAAGCGACGCCGCCCAAGCCGTAGCCACTATCGCCGCCGACGCGCCAGAGGCCGACACCGCCACCCTGATCCGCGCCGCGCTTAAACTGCTGGCACCGAGGTAAGGGCATGAAATTCAATTCACTGTTGCGCGATGCAGGTATCGATCCGACAACGGTGTCGATCATCCTGCACCTAACCAAACTAGAGCCGCTGCGCTCGCTCCTGCCCGTGATCGCTGACCATCACCCGGACCTCTTTGACGCCTATCAAAGCGTGCATAGCGTCAACGCCGCCGCAACCTTGTCAAACCGTCGCTTCGCTGCAAGTTTTGTTCCGATCGGTCCGGCTCAGATGGTGTTCGCGGGCCTGTTCGAGATCACTGACAGACAAGACCGCCCTGTTGAGGCAATCTATTCTGATCCCCGCTTCACCCGTTTGGAGCAAAACTTTGGTGCCACCGACACCGCTCCGGCAAGGAATATTGCGCGCGGCGGGCTTCAACGTCAGTTTACAATGACTGCCCGTCCTGAACTCACCCGCGAAATCGGTCGTCTCCGCATCGCGGCACCGGGCACTCGGGCTTATGTGCAGATTGCTGCCAACCTAGACCCGGACGTTATCGCGTTAACCGAACGGCGACACCTAAGCCCGCCCGTACCGCATTGGACGGCAATCACTCTGTCCAAACCCGAAATCTTAAGCTTGTCGCCTGACTGGGCTGTCGCAATGGCGCAATGGCGGGGCATCTACCTCATTACTGACATTGCGGACGGTGCCAGATACGTTGGTTCCGCTTATGGCAGCGAAAATATCATTGGCCGTTGGCGAATTCATGTAGCAGGTGAGCATGGAGTCACGCGCGAACTTCGTCCTCGGCGCACGGCAAACTTTCGGTTTTCGATCCTTGATCTGCTTCTCCATGATCAGATCGCGGAAGATGTTATCCGTCGCGAGCATTCATGGATGGACCGACTGCACACACGCACTTGGGGCCTCAACAGATGACCCAAGACCGCCCCCTCACCCCGACCACACTGCCCGAGGATCACGACCGCGCCCTGCGTCCGCAAACGCTGGACGAATTTGTGGGTCAGGCCGAAGCCCGCGCTAACCTGCGTATCTTCATCGAAAGCGCCAAGATGCGTGGCGAGGCGATGGATCACACCCTGTTCCACGGCCCGCCCGGCCTTGGCAAAACCACCCTCGCGCAGATCATGGCGCGCGAACTTGGCGTCGGCTTTCGCATGACCTCTGGCCCGGTGCTGGCGAAACCCGGCGATCTGGCAGCGATCCTGACCAACCTTGAACCGCGCGATGTTCTGTTCATCGACGAAATCCACCGCCTGTCCCCGGTGGTCGAAGAAGTCCTCGACCCGGCGTTGGAGGATTTCGCGCTGGACCTTGTCATCGGCGAAGGCCCTGCGGCCCGCACCGTCCGCATTGAACTGCAGCCGTTCACGCTGGTCGGTGCCACCACCCGCCTTGGCCTGCTGACGACACCGCTACGCGACCGCTTTGGCATCCCGACGCGGCTGGAGTTCTATACCGAAGATGAACTTGACCTGATCGTCACCCGTGGGGCGCGCCTGATGAACATTCAGGCTGACCCGCTTGGCACCCGCGAAATCGCCAAACGCGCCCGTGGCACCCCACGCATCGCCGGTCGCCTGCTGCGCCGCGTTGTGGATTTCGTCACGGTCGAAGGCGACGGCCGCCTGACCAAGAAAATCGCTGACAACGCCCTGACCCGTCTTGGCGTCGATCATCTGGGTCTCGATTCCAACGACCGCCGC
Source organism: Paracoccaceae bacterium (assembly GCA_039926325.1). Taxonomy (GTDB): domain Bacteria; phylum Pseudomonadota; class Alphaproteobacteria; order Rhodobacterales; family Rhodobacteraceae; genus Stagnihabitans. The sequence continues at coordinate 6,208 of JBDSXE010000411.1, forward strand.
TATATGCAGCTGCTGGCAGATCACTATGGCGGTGGCCCCGTCGGTGTTGAGACGATCGCGGCTGCCCTGTCCGAAGCACGCGATGCCATCGAAGAGGTTATCGAGCCGTATCTGCTACAACAGGGCCTGATCCTGCGAACACCGCGCGGGCGGATGCTGGGCCAACGCGCCTGGCGTCACCTTGGGATGGAACCGCCCAGACCGCCGGGCCAAACCGATCTGTTCGAGGTTGGCCCTTAAGCCGTTAATATCTGTCGCGACCCCCCGCCACCAACTTACATCCCGCCTTCCAGCGGCAATTCCACGGCTACCGCCGCCCGACCATCCGCCGCCTTCGCCCGCCCCGCCATAAAGGCCACGCCCACCAACAGCACCGCCAGCACGCCGTAGGTCAGCCGGAACCCAATATGTTCCGCCACCAATCCGATCGCCGAGGGCGCAATCAGAATGCCGCAGTACCCGATCATCGTCACCGTCGCCAATCCGGCCCCGGCGCTCATCCCCGGATGGTTGCCGCCTGCAGAAAACATGATCGGCACCATGTTGGCAGCCCCCAATCCCGTGATCGCGAACCCGATGATCGCCACCACCGGAATGGGTGCGGCCGCGGCGATCGTGATGCCGACCGCCGCTACCAAACCCGACACCCGCAGCGTCGCCACCGCGCCATAGCGGTTCCGCACCCCGTCGCCCAGAAACCGCATCCCCGCCATCGCGCCTGCATTCAGTGCATAGGCCAGACCTGATACCGCAAGGCCAGCGCCCAGTTCCTTTGACAGATACAACGCCGCCCAATCCAGAACGGCCCCTTCGGGCACCATCGAAAACAGCGCCATCAGGCCCAGAATATACAGCGCCGGATTGCGGGGGAAAATCACCGCCTTTGCCATTGGCACACCCCGTGGCACGGCAGGGGCGGCGGCTTCGCTGATCATGTACTGCGCGGCTACCGCCACGATGATAAACGCAATCACCGCCACGCCCACCGCCTGTTCGACCGCGCCAAAGCGCGCCAGCGCCAGCCCGCCAACAGCACCTCCGGCAAAGCCGCCAAGGCTCCAGAACCCATGCGAGGATGACATGATCGCGCGGCCAAGCCGCCGCTCCACCTCTACCGCGTTGGCGTTCATCGACACATCCATCGAGCCGACAAGTGCGCCCATCAGCGCCATCGCCGGGGCCACCAACCACAAGCTTGGTGCCAGCACGACAAGCGGCAGCATTGGCGTGGCCAGCGTGCCAAAGATCATCACCATGCGCCGCGATCCGACAGCGGCAATCATCCGGCCCGCGAAGACCATAGCTGTTACCGCGCCAGCCCCCAGCACCAGGATCAGCAGGCCCAGAACAGCCTCGGTGATATGGTGGCGCGGTATCAGCAGCGGGATTTGTGGCGCCCAGGCCCCCATGATGAACCCGTTGGCAAAGAAGATTGCCGCGACCGCCCACCGCCCGCGTTGTGCCTGAATGTCCATGATCATCGCCCCCAACGCCGTAGCCCGCGCTGTTGATAATCAGGAACCCGCAGGCGCGAAAGCCTGCCCAGAGCAAAGTTTGTGTCACCCTGTTACGGCCTCGCGTGGCGTTCCTTTACAGCCGCAGGGCCAGCCGCGTTCCCTGATCAATCGCGCGCTTGGCGTCCAGTTCCGCCGCAACGTCTGCGCCACCGACCACATGGGCGCGCTCGCCAAACGCGTCCGCCAGCGACCGTTCCGGCACCTGACCGGCACACAAAACGACCGTGTCCACCGCCAACATTTCCGGCACCCCGTCCCGCGTGATCATCAGCCCTGTATCTGTGATCCGGTCATATGACACGCCGCCCCACATCTGCACGCCCTTTGCCTGCAACGCCGCTCTGTGAATCCACCCCGTTGTCTTGCCCAACCCTCGGCCCGGTTTCTCCGCCTTGCGTTGCAGCAGCCACACATCGCGCGCCGACGCCTCTGGCCGTGCCGCAACCAACCCTCCTGCAACCTCCGCTGGATCGCCCACACCCCACTCGCGCCGCCACAGCCCGACATCCAGCGCCGGACTCACCCCCTGATGGGTCAGAAATTCCGCCACATCGAAACCGATCCCACCAGCCCCGATGATCGCCACCCGCTTGCCCACCGCAGCACCGTTCAGCACCTCTGCATAGGACAACGCCCGTTCCGCCCCCTCAATCGGGACCGAACGCGCCGCCACGCCTGTCGCCACCACCACCTCATCAAACGCCGCCAAGTCCGCGACGCCAGCCTCTGCCATCCGCACGTCCACACCCAACTTGCCCAACATTGTGCCATACCAGCCGACCAGCGCATCAAACTCCTCTTTGCCCGGCACCTTCCGCGCCAGGTTCATTTGCCCGCCGATCGCCCCTTTTTCGAACAGCACGACGGAATGCCCCAACTCCGCTGCCTTCACCGCACAGGCCAGCCCCGCCGGACCCGCTCCCACCACGGCAATCCGTTTGGGCACCACCGCACCGGCATCAAACTCTGCCTCATGACACGCCGCCGGGTTCACCAGACAGCTCGTCATCCGTCCTGAAAACGTATGATCCAGACATGCCTGATTGCAGGCGATGCAGGGCGCAATCTGGTCCGCACGCCCATCGCGCGCCTTCCGCACAAACCCCGCATCGGCCAGGAAGGGCCGCGCCATCGACACCATATCGGCCTGACCTCCAGCGATCAGACCTTCCGCCACCTCCGGCGTGTTGATCCGGTTCGACGCGATCACCGGAATCGAAACCTCACCCCGCAGCCGCGCCGTCAGCCACGCAAACGCCGCCCGCGGCACTGAGGTTGCAATCGTCGGCACCCGCGCCTCGTGCCAGCCGATACCGGAGTTTAGCGCTGAAGCACCCGCCGCCTGCACTGCCCGGGCCAGCGTCGCAACCTCGTCCCAGGTTGACCCATCCGGCACCAGATCAATCAGCGAAATCCGGTAGATCAGGATGAACCCCGGACCCACAGCCGCCCGTATGCGCCGCACCACATCGACAGGCAGCCGCATCCGGTTGGCATAATCACCGCCCCAGTCGTCGGTTCGGCGGTTAACGTGGCGGACGAGGAACTGGTTCAGGAAATACCCCTCCGACCCCATCACCTCGACCCCGTCATACCCCGCTTCTTGCGCGCGCATCGCAGCGGTCACGATATCCGCGATCTGTTTTTCGATCCCCGCCTCATCAAGTGCTGTCGGCACAAACGGCGAAATCGGCGACTTGATCGCAGAGGCCGAAACGCAATCGCGCCCATAGGCATACCGCCCCGCATGCAGGATCTGCATCGCAATCCGCCC
>JBDSXE010000412.1:0-2554 GCA_039926325.1 Paracoccaceae bacterium
CTCCGCCATGCCCGGCGCCTGATCCCAAGGAGCACCGCCATGACCTATGCCAAGACCACCGAACCCTTCAGCCTGCAACGGCGCAACCCAAAGGGTGGCACAGCGCCCCTGACAAATTGGGGCTTTAGAAACGAAACCGACCCATTGGTTGATGTGCTGCTAGGACCGTCATCGCATCTGAAGCATCTGTCGACCTCTTCCCTGTCGCGCAAATACCTGCGCGAAGCACCTTGCAACATCCAGATCGCACAGGCTCAACACGCGGAGCTGGTGGCGGCTTACGAACATTTCGGCGTCAAGATCCACATGCACACACCCGAACCGGAATTGCCGATGCAGGTCTATGCGCGCGATTCCAGCGTGATGACCCCCTATGGCGCAATCATTACGGCGATGGCCAACTGGTGGCGGCGTGGCGAAAACTATGCCGCGATCCGCGCCTATGAACAGCTAGGCATTCCGATCTACGACATGGTCACGGCGGGCACCTTTGAGGGCGGCGACTTTAACGTCATCGAAGAGGGCGTGGTCCTGATCGGCTGCGGCGGCGCACGCACCCAAGAAGAAGGCGCGAGACAAGTGCAAAGCTGGTTCGAGGCCGAGGGCTGGGAAACCCGGCTGGCATTCATCGACGAATACTACGTCCACATCGACCTGATGGTGGTGCCAATCGCCCCCAAGCTGACCGCCGTCTGTCTGGCCTGCACCGAGCCGGGCATCGTCAACTGGTTGAAAGCCAAGGGCCACGAAATCATCGACGTGCCGTTTCAGGACACGATGGCGCTTGGCTGCAACTTTATGTCACTGGGCCGCGACCGGGTGATTGCACCGACATCTTCGGTGTCGCTGATCCAGCAATTGCGTGCGCGCGGGTTTGAGGTCGCGGCGGTCGACATGTCGGAAATCTCAAAAACCGGCGGCGGTATCCATTGCATGGCGCAATCCTTGCGGCGGCAAGCCTAAGGACTACCCGCGGCACAGATCGCGGAACCTACTGCGGCACTTGGCCCCCGGCGCGGTACTTGTACGCGCTGGGGCTGGGGTTCAGCGCCGCCGCGATGCCGGTAGCTGAGGTAGTCGCAGCCACTGGCTTTGTTGCGTTCATGGTTTTGCAGACCTGCGAGCGCGTCACATTCTGACCGTGCAGGGCAAACTGTTGCCGGGTCGTGGTTTGGCCACCGACTGGCATCACATTCACGAACGCGAGTGGAGTCACAACGCAAAAGCTCCCGGTGGTTTTGCGCCAATGGACCACCGACCCATGATGCGCTAACCATCACACCGGATCATGCCGTTGCGTGAGGCGCCGGGGGCGTCACTGTCGCGGCGTCGTTTGGCCCGATGGTCCAGGCACCGTTGCGGAATAGTGAAACGTTTCCCAACCGGAATTGAAAGTGGAAGACGCGATGAATGTTGTGGAACCGGTAGAATACCGATTGGAAGATCAGATCGGCTTCAAGCTGCGTCTGGCCTACCAGAAACACGCGGAAATCTTTGTCTCGATGCAGCCTGAGGTAACGCCGACTCAATTCGCGGCGATGATAAAATTAAAGGAATGTGGTCTGCTGTCGCAAAATCACCTAGGCCGCCTGATCGCAATGGATGCCGCGACGACCAAAGGCGTGATCGACCGATTGCGTAAGAAGGGTCTAGTGCAGACCGAGCCATCAACCACGGATCTGCGGCGGCTGGATGTATCGCTAACCGCTGAAGGGCTGGCCTTCATCGCGGCGGCGGTGCCGGTCGCGCACAGAATCTCTGCGGCGACAACGCTCAACCTTTCAAAGGCAGATGCGGCAAAGCTGCTGGCTTTGCTGGACAGGCTATAACTTGTGCGGCGGGAGCCCAGCGCGGTCCGTTTGCCAAAGCCGTAACGCGTAAGGCAAGGCGTGTTGAGACAGGTACAGAGGTTGGCGTGTCGGGGTAGAAGCGCCGATGCGCGAGGGCGTCAGTCGTCACAACTTTGATAGCGCCGCCGATGTGACCTCGCCGTAAAATTCTTGCAACCGACCAATGTTAACGAAGCCCGTCCTTGCCCTCGGCCTGTTCGTGGGTCAGGCCGCCGATGCGCGCCAAGGGGCGTCCTGAATCGGTCACTGCGACGGCGACCATGATTTCATTGGCGCGGGGGGCATCGTTCAGGCGAACCTCGATGGCGTCGAAATGGCTGCGGACATATGCGGCATCCTTGTGGCCAAGGGGTACGTCCAACACATGACCCGGCCCGCCCGTCTTTTTGGCAGAGGGCACCAGAGCCGCGCCTTTTTCAACGGCCAGCCGCAGCGGCGCGCCGAGTTTTGGATGCAGGATGGCTGCGGCGTGTTCCAACTCTCCCGCTTCGCCGACCATTGCCGCCTTGCCGTAGCTTTGGGCCTGAGACGGCGCGATGCCTAACGCCGCCACACATTTTTCGCCCAAGAGAGCGCCGAGTTCGGCACCGATTTCTATCAGCACCGACAGGTCGGCCTGATAGCGCCCGGCAAAGGGGTTGGCGATGACCGCGACGGCGACGGCTTTGCGGGTGGGGGGTGTGATGGGTTGGCCCATCTCGCGG
>JBDSXE010000413.1:0-6648 GCA_039926325.1 Paracoccaceae bacterium
AAGGCTTTGCCCTCTGACGCATTCACGATGCAGGCCACCTTGTCGAACGGCAAGCGCGCCGATTGCCTGATCCACCTGCCCAATCCGCCGGGTCCGATCGTGGTGGATGCGAAGTTTCCACTGGAAGCGTATGAGGCGCTGCGCCGCGCCGAAAACCCGCAACAGGTGGCGCAAGCCGCGCAGTTCATGCGGTCGAGCGTGCGCGCGCATATCCGGGCGATTTCCGAAAAGTACATCATCGAGGGTGAAACGGCGGATGGTGCGCTGATGTTTTTACCCTCGGAAGCGGTCTATGCCGAACTGCATTCCAACTATCCCGATGTCGTGCGCGAAGGGTTTGCGGCCAAGGTCTGGATCGTTTCGCCGACGACCTGCATGGCGCTGCTGAACACCATGCGTGCCGTGCTGAAGGATGCGCGGATGCGCGAACAGGCGGGTGCGATCCGGCGCGAGTTGGGCGAACTTTTCAAGGATGTCGAGAGGCTTGGCGAACGCGTCGGCAATCTGGACCGGCATTTCGGACAGGCTGCCAAGGATATCGAAGAGATCAAGATTTCGAGCGACAAGGCCGGCAAACGGGCACGGCGACTGGATAATTTCGACTTTGAAGAACTGGCGGCGGAACCGGCGATCGTGGTGAAAATCGCAGAATGATCAGGCATTTGACCCACGAGGACTACTGCACGATGCCGTGGGCCAATGGCGCGGGCGTCACGGTCGAGATGATGCGGGTGGAGCGTGATGGCACGCTCAAGTGGCGGTTGTCGCGGGCCAGCGTGGTCGAGGATGGCGCGTTTTCGGTGTTTCCGGGGATCGAGCGGAATCTGACGGTCATTTCAGGGCCAGGGTTCGATCTGGTGGGGCAGGGGGTCAGCCTGACCGCGCGGCCGTTCGTGCCGGTGGGGTTTGCGGGCGATCTGGCGATCCGGGCGCAGGGGGTTGCCGGGCCTTCGGATGATTTCAACGTGATGACGGCGCGCAGTATGCCCAAGCCCGAGGTGCGGGTGATGGACGGTGGGCATTTGGCCGAAGGTGGCACGCTGGCGGTGTTTGCGTTGGAGGCGGCTCAGGTTGGCGGGGTGGCGTTGGCGCGGTATGATTTGCTGCTGACGGATCAGGCTGCCGAGGTGATTGGCCGGGTGATTGCCGTGCGGATTTTCGCGTAGTTTGCTCAAATCCTGAAGATTGGCTGCAACAGGCGTGGGATCAGGCTGGTGAAGCGCAGGGGCGCGTCGGTGGCGGCAAGGCAGATGCAGGGAACGCCGGGTTCCGCCGTTGGCGTATGCTTCAGATCTTGGTTGGCGATTTCGACATCGCCGGGACCAAAGCGGGCGGTCGCATCATTGAATGCGCCTTGCAGCACCAGCGTCAGTTCGGTGCCGCGGTGGCCGTGGTCGGGCACCGCTTGCCCGGCGGGGATATACAACAACCGCGCGGACGCACTTTTGGCGGTCGGCAGGATGGCCTGACGCACACCCATCCCCAGATTGCGCCAGTTCACCGCAGACAGGTCGCCGCCGACGTAATCTTGCAGCGGGACCGGGAAAATGCCGTGACGTTGCACCGGGGCTTTGACCTCTGGCGCACTCAGGCGCGCCATCACGGCGTCAAGGCTTCCCTGTGACATCGCAACACTGTCCAGGCTCATCACCGCACCGCCCACCGCATCGAACGACGCCAACCGGGCGCGGCACTCGTCGCACAGCGAGACGTGGGTGGCGACGACAAGGCTGAACGCCTCTGGCAATGAGCCTGCCGCATAGGCGATCAGCAACGGGTCGGTAAGGTGGTGGCGAATGGTCATTGTCAGTTTTCCGTCAATTTCTGGCGCAAGCGGTCCAACGCCAGCCGTATCCGCGATTTGATCGTGCCCAAGGGCAGACCAGTTTCGGCGGCGATTTCGGTGTGGGTCAGGTCGCCGTAAAACGCCCGCTGGATCATTAACCGCTGTTTTTCTGGCAAGCTCGCCAGGGCCGCGCCCAATACACGGGTTTCCTCGGCGGCCTGATAGATGTCGGCCTGATCGGGTTCGTCCAGTGGCCCCCAATCCAGCACCTCCGGTTCGGGTCGGCGGTCACGGCGGGCCATGTCGATGCGGCGGTTTCGGGCGATGGTAAAGACCCATGTTGCGACCGAGGCGCGCGCCGGATCGTATTGCGCCGCCTTTTGCCACAGCGTTGCCATGACGTCTTGCGCGCATTCCTCTGCCACCTGGGCGGGGGTGCCGGATTTCATCAGGAACGCTTTTACCCGTGGCGCAAAGTGGGTGAACAGCATGGCAAAAGCCGCGCGGTCCTGACCGTCGCGCACCCTGCTCAGCATTGCTGCCCAGTCTGTCTGATCCTCGCCCACTTTGCCCCGCACAACCCTGCCAACAGAGCCAACATAGGGCACGGCAAGACAGCGTCCATTGGCAATCTGAAAAGGGTTGGCTGCAAGCATCATGAAACTAATACGCGGCTTCAGGCGTATCGGATCACGAGGGCTGCGAAAAGATTGATCCGACAATCCGTTAGCCGCGTATGAACTTCACGCATCAAAGGAAAAGCCATGCCATTCGAAACCTCTGCCCCACCAGCCCGCCGCATTGCAGTCATTGGCGGTGGCATATCGGGCATGGCGGCGGCGCATTTGCTGGCAAGCGAAAACAACGTGGTGCTGTTCGAGGCGGATCACCGGCTGGGGGGGCACGCAAGGACTGTGATTGCTGGCAAACGAGGTGATCAGCCGGTCGATACCGGGTTCATCGTGTTCAACAAGGTGAATTATCCCAATCTGCTGGGTCTGTTCGAAAAGCTGGACGTGCCAATCGTGGAAAGCAACATGAGCTTTGGCGCGTCGATCGGCGGCGGCTGGCTGGAGTATGCGCTGCGCGATCTGGACGGCATCTTTGCCCAACGCAGCAACCTGTGCAGCCCGCGTTTCTTGCGGATGATGCGGGATATCCTGCACTTCAATGCCAAGGCGGAAAGTGCGCTGAAACCCGGCATGACGATGGGCAATCTGCTGCACGCTTTGGGCACCGGCGATTGGTTTCGCGATTATTACATACTGCCGATATCGGGTGCGATCTGGTCCACGCCATCGCGCGGCGTGCTGGATTTCCCAGCGGAAACCCTGATCCGGTTTTTCAAGAACCATGCGCTGATGTCGGTCACGGCGCAGCACCAGTGGTACACCGTGCTGGGCGGGTCGGTGCAATATGTCAACCGCTTGCAAGCCGCGATGCTGCGGCAGGGCGTGGATGTCCGGCTTGGCGCCCCGATTGCTGGCGTCAAACGCGCCGCTTGGGGCGTGCTTGTGCGGGCGATTGGTGGCGAGTGGGAGCTGTTTGACGAGGTGGTTTTTGCCACCCATTCTGATGACACCCTGCGTCTGTTGGCCGATGCAACCCCTGCCGAACATGCGGCACTGAGTGCTGTCCGCTACCAACCCAATCAGGCGATCCTGCACAGCGATACCAGCCAGATGCCGCGCAGCCGCAGGGCCTGGGCAAGTTGGGTTTATACCGAACCCAAGGGGCCAAGGCCGGATCGGATTGACCTGACCTATTGGATGAATTCGCTGCAACCAATTCCCAAGGATGATCCGCTGTTCGTGACGTTAAATCCCAACCGCGCCATCCCGGACGCAATGATCCACGACGTGGTGACGTTCCGCCATCCGGTGTATGATCAGGCGGCGATTGCAGCGCAGGGGGCCATTCGCGCGATGAACGGGCAAAGCTCTACTTGGTTTTGTGGCGCGTGGCTGCGGCATGGGTTCCACGAGGACGGCTTTGCCACGGCGGTCGATGTGGTCAGCGCTATCAAGGCGCAATCGCGGCTGCGGGCAGTGGCATGAGCAGGGTCGACCATATCGCGGGGCAGACGTTTCACGGTCGCAAAGGCGCCGTGGCGAATGCTTTCCGCTATAACGTCGACTATGTGCTGCTCGACCCCGAAACCGCCGGTGGACCATCGCTGTTTTCCCGCAACCGCGCCAATCTGACTTCGCTTTGGGACGCCGACCACGGTGGTGCGCCCAAGGCCGGGCGTGGTGTGGCATGGGTGCGCGAGGTGATGGCGGCCGCTGGTTTGCCGGGGCAGTCCATCGAATTGTTGGCACAGCCGAGGGTCTTGGGCCATGTCTTCAATCCCGTATCGTTCTGGCTGATCTACGATGCGGCCAAGGATTTGCGGGTGGTGATTGCAGAGGTGACGAACACCTATGGCGACCGCCACTGCTATCTGTGCCACCGCGAAGATCGTGGCCCGATCACCGCGGAAGACCATCTGACCGCGCAAAAGTTGCTGCACGTCTCGCCGTTCCAGCCGGTTGCGGGCGGCTATGTGTTCCGTTTTGACATCAGAACCGATCGCATCGGCATCTGGATCGACTTTACTGCTGGCAATGGTGGGTTGATTGCAACGCTGACCGGCAAACGCGAGCCTCTGACCAACGCCGGCATCCTGAGGGCGTGCCTGCGTCGCCCGTTCGGATCGCGCCGGGTGCTGGCGCTGATCCATTGGCAGGCGCTGAAGCTGTGGTGGAAGGGGGCGGGATTTCGGTCGCGCCCGCTGCCGCCAACCAAGGAAGTCACGCGGTGAAGGACTGGCAGGGCAAACGGTATTGGCTGGTCGGCGGGTCGGAAGGGTTGGGGCTGGCGCTTGCCCGCGAAATGCACGCGGCTGGCGCACAGTTGGTGTTGTCCGCACGGTCGGCAGAGCGCCTGGCAGAGGCATGTCGTGGCCTTCCGGGTGTGCAGGCCGTGGTGTGCGATGTGGGCGATAGCGCATCAGTCGCCAAAGCTGCGGCGGAGGTTGGGCCGATTGACGGATTGGCATTCACGGCGGGCGTTTACTGGCCAATGACCGGCAGTGCCATCGACACCGCGCAGTTGGAGGCAATGTGCAACGTCAACTTTACCGGCTGCGCGCGGGTGTTAGGTGCGGTTCTGCCCGCAATGGTGGCGCGCGGTGCAGGGCATGTCGTCATAACCGGTTCACTGTCGGGGTTTCGGGGATTGCCTGGTGCAGTGGGATATAGCGCCAGCAAGGCCGGGGTGATGGCGCTGGCAGAAAGCCTGTACGCCGATCTGCGCGGCACCGGGATCAAGGTGCAGGTGGCCAATCCGGGGTTTATCAAGACCCGGCTGACGGCGAAGAACGACTTCGACATGCCGTTCCTTATGACGGCTGAACAAGCGGCCAAGGCGATGTTTGCCCATATGAACACCGACCGATTCAAGGTCAGCTTTCCCACGGTATTCTCATGGGTGTTCCGGTTGTCGCAATTCATGCCGGACTGGGCGTATTACCGTCTGTTCGCGCCTATCTCGTCACGCAAGCCATAAAGAACCCATCCATCCCGCCAAGGTCCGCCCAATAATCGGGCCGCAGACGCAATCCGCCGTCCGGGGTGAGCCATTCCGCAGGAACCCCCGCAAGCTCGGTCCGCACGACTTGCAAGTCGGGATGGCGCACCAAGGCGGCAGTCAGTTGCGCCTCGCCCTCTTCCGGCAGCAGCGAGCAGGTGACATAGACCAACCGACCCCCCGGTTTCAGGAACGTCAAAGCGCGATCAAAGAGTTGCGCTTGCAACACCACCAGCGCCGCAATCTCTGACCCGTCCTTGACGAACGGCAGGTCGGGGTGGCGTCGGATCGTGCCGCTTGCCGAACAGGGCGCGTCCAGCAGCACCGCGTCGAACAACGCGTCCGGTTGCCAATGCAGCGCGTCCGCAGTGACCAGCCGCGCAGCCAGCCCGGTCCGCGCCAGGTTTTCAGCCACCCGCGCCATCCGTGGCCCGGAAATATCCAGCGCCGTCACATCCGCACCGCCTGCGGCCAGCTGCAAAGTCTTGCCACCTGGTGCGGCGCATAGGTCCAGCACGCGCTGCCCCCGCAAATCCCCCAGCATTGGCACCGCCAGTGCAGCCGCCGCATCCTGCACCCACCAGTGCCCTTCGGCATATCCCGGCAGCGTCGAGACCTGCCCCGGATCTGTCAGCCGCAACGAACCCGACGGCAGCAGCACACCCTCGGGCCGCAAATTTCCATGTACGGTCAGATCAATCGGCGGGGCCTTGGCCTGCACAGCCTCGATCGCCGCTACGGCCTCGCGGTCATAGGCGTGGACCATCGGCTGACGCAGCCAACGCGGCAGGCGTTGCGGCAGCCCGGCCAAGGCGGCACCAGCGGGAACCGCGCGCAGCACAGCATTGACCAGCCCGCCAAACGACCCGGTATGCTTGCCACGCTTGGCGATTTCGACCGCCGAATTGATCACGCCATGCGCCGCAGCGCTGTCGTTCAGCTCTGTCACGGCAAGCCGCAGGATGTTCATGACCTCCAACGGCGGAGCCTTGCGAAGCGATGGCTGCAACAGCCGGTCCACCGGTTCGACTTGCCGCAGCACCTGCACCGCCAGCCGCTGCGCGCGTGCGCGATCTGCCGGGGTCAGCAAGGCCATCGGCCCCTGTGCCGCCAACAGGTCGGACAGCGGTTGCCCTTCGCTCATCACGCCCATCAGCAGCGCCAACGCCGCCTGCCGTGCCACCAGACCTTCTGCCATCGTCAACCCTTGCTGCTTGATCGGCTGCGCTTATATGACTGGGCAAGGAATGCCAAGGAACGCCCGATGTCAGACCAACCAGACCTACTCCCCG
>JBDSXE010000414.1:0-3815 GCA_039926325.1 Paracoccaceae bacterium
CACCCTCGTCTATCAACCGTTTGGCAGTGACGTTGCAGGGCGCGAACGCCGATGGCCAGTCTATCGCCAGCAGTTTACCTGTCAGGGCCATAACCGCAATCATCCGCCGCGCATCCGCGATCGAGGCCGCGAAGGGTTTCTCGACAAGGACATGCGTGCGATAGGCGGCCAATCGTTCGGTATAGGTCGCATGATCGGCCGGGGCGGAGCAGAGGATGGCAAGGTCAGGTTTCGTGGCCTGCATACAACCGTCGAAATCAGTGAAAACCTGCGCGTCTGGAATGGCAAAATTGGCGATCGCACCCGACATTTTGCTGCGATCCTGGTCGTAGACACCGACGATTTCCGCTCCAGGGTGGTCATGGACGAGACGCAGCAAATCGCCCATATGCATGTGGTCAAAACTGATTCCTACGACGCGCATGGCTCAACTCCGGTCTGTCAGGCGGATGTACATTGCTGTGACGGCAAGAATGATCAGGCCGAACAGGATACGCCGTGCGCCCTCGGGCATTTGCAGAAGCGTCAGCATGGTCGCAAGTACCGTCAGTATCAGTGCACCGACGATGGTGCCGGAATAGCCCCCCCTGCCGCCAAAGATAGAGGTACCGCCGACAACCGCCGCCGCCACCGACGGCAAATCCAGCGGCAGGGCCAATGACAGCGACGGGGTTTTCACCATGCCGATATATAGCAGCCCGGTGATCCCGGCGATGAAACCAGACAACGCGTAAAGCGCCAGCTGGACCTGCCAAACGCGGACACCGGACAGACGCGCGGCATTCTCATTCGATCCTACTGCGTACAGCAACCTCCCAAACCCTGTGCGGCGTTGACCCCAGATCAGCAGGGCGGCGAACGGCAGGAACAGAACAAGAGAGTTGGGTAAGCCTAGGGTCCGGCCCGTGCCCATCCAGATCAGAAAATCCGGGATCTTGGTGCCGGTCGCGATGACATAACGCTGATAAACCAGCAGACAGCCATTGGCGATCAAGCCCGTGCCAAGCGTCATGATCAGCGGATGCACCCGACAGATCGCGACGCCGAAGCCGTTGACAAGGCCCGCCACCAGCGCAACCGACAGAGCGATCAACACGGCGGCGGGGATGCCGATCATTGGGGCCAGCGTCGCCATCACAAAGGCGGTGATGGTGGCCACCGTGCCTGCCGAAAGGTCAATCCCGCCGGTCAGCATCGTCAGGGTCTGACAGGCCGCAAGCATCGCCAGCGGGATGGCGAATTTGATGGTGTTGCCAATCCAGCGCGGGTTCACGATGCCGGGCTGCATCACCTCCAGCGCCGCGATCAGCAGGAAAAGCAGCACGATCATCGGGACCAACGGGTAATTGCCCATGAAACGGCCAAGGCGGGTCAGGAACGGCGGTGGTGCGGTTATCGTGGTCATTTCCGTCGCCCCCTAGCTGCCAATACGCCACCAAACATCACGACAACGACCATGATCGATCCTTCGACGATGGTCGTGACATTGGGATCAACCGACAGCAGCGTCAGGTCCAGCCGCACCAGACGCAGCACAAATACTGCAAGTATCGGGCCCAGAAGCCCACCGCGGCCACCGCCAAGGACCACGCCGCCAAGGACGACTGCCGCAACCGAGGCCAGCAGATACGGGCCGGGGATAGGCTCGCCGATGCCAGTGCTCATGGTGACGGACAGACCGCCAAGCGAAGCGAACAGCCCGGTGACGGCATATGCGGCAATGCGCGTGCGCCCGACCGGAACGCCCGAACGAAAGGCGGCCAGCGCATCAGAGCCTACGGCGTAGAACATCAGTCCAAGTTTCGAACGGCGGATCGGCAGCCAGATGACGGCAAGGCAGAACAGCAGGAATACCAGCGATTTGGGCAGCCATTCGGTCAGTGCCGCGGGAATGCCGGGAATGGTCGCTCCACCAACGATCAGCGCGCGCAGCCACGGCGCAGCGCCACCGCCGGGCGCATTCAGGATCAGCAGCGCCGCGCCCTGCCACACAAACAGCATCGCCAAAGTGACGACGATATCGGGCACTCGGGTCAGCACGATCAGCGTTCCGTTGATCGCGCCCAATCCCGCGCCGAGGATCAACACGAATACGACAATCAGTGCGGACTGGCCGTCAGTAGCCCCCTCCATCAGCCGCGCCGCGGTGACGCTGCACACCGCCATCATCGATGCGACGGACAAGTCGATGCCGCCGGAAATCACGACCACCGCCATGCCAAGCGTCGCAAGGGCAAACGGCAGTGCGGCGCGGCCTAGGCTGTCGAGGCCGGACACGCCAAAGTCGGGCTGGATCAGTTTGGTGGCACACAGCAACAGCGCAAGGAAAACGGACAGACCCAACGTCCAGCCATTGTTGGAAATCAGGCGGCTCATACCGGGGCCTTGTCGGTCAGGCCATAAGCCGCCCGTAACAGGTTTGGTTCGTCGGCATCAGCTGCCTCAATGACGCCGACGACACGACCATTAAAGATGACCACTGCACGGTCACAGGCCAGTTTTACCTCTGCCAGTTCGGAGGTGTAGAACAGGACCGCTGCACCCTGATCGGCGAGTTCGCGGACCAGCGCATAGATTTGCCGTTTCGTGCGGATATCTATGCCACGCGTCGGGTCGAACAGTAGCAATGTCTGGACGCCGCGCGCTACCCAGCGGGCAATCGTGACCTTTTGCTGATTGCCACCGGACAGACGACGCACTTCGCCTTGGGCGCGCGTGTCGATTTGCAGGCGGGCGATAGCTGCGGACACGTGTTTTGCCTCGTCTCGCATCGGAATGGCACCCCATTTCGCCGGGCGGGCGACGAGCGGCAGGGCGACGTTTTCGTGGACCGAACGGGTCATCAGCAGCGCGTGAGAGCGGTCACCCGGCACGAACGTCATCCCCTTGGCAATCGCGTCGGCGGGGTGGGTGAAGGTGGTGGCGATGCCGTCGATTTCCAGCGTGCCGGTGCTGGCGCGATGGAAGCCGGCCAGAATGTCGAACAACTCGTCCTGCCCTTGGCCCTCCAATGCGACGACACCTAAAACTTCGCCTTGATGCAGGTCGAACGAGACATCGACAAGTTTCGCGCCCATCCCGAGATTCTTGGCACGTAGGCGAGGCGATTGGCCGTTAACTTGTCCGCGTTCGGACGCTATCGCTGAGGTTGATTTGACGGAGCCATGCTCTGCCCCTAGCATCATCTCAACAATCCGTTCCTCGATACCTGGCACGATCGGAAGGTTACCGACGGTCGCACCATCGCGCAGCACCGTCGCGCGGTCGCAGAGTTCTGCGATTTCGGTGAAACGGTGCGAGATGTAGATGACGGCACGCCCCGCATCGGCCTGTTGGCGCACGACTTTCAACACGCGTTCCACAAGGTTGGTGGGCAGGGCCGCGGTCATCTCATCCAACAGCAAAACGTCAGGCGTCGAAGCCAGCGCGCGGGCGAGATCGAGGATTCGCAGCGTGGCAAGTGGTAGGCGGCCGATCATGTCATCCAGCCGCAGATCGGGGATGCCAAGCTCGCTGACCCAGTGGCGAAAGGGCTCCAGCGGGGTGTTGCCGAGGCGCAGGTTGTCGGCAACATCAAGGTCGGGGATCAGCGATGGTTCTTGGTAAACGGGGATCAGGCCGGACTTTCGCGCGGCGGCCGGAGAAGTGACGTTGGTATCACGACCCCGAATACGGACGTGGCCGGTGTCGGGGCGCAATGCGCCGGTCAGTATCTTGACGAAGGTGGATTTGCCGGCGCCGTTGGCACCCATCAGCGCGACAACTTCACCGGCGTTGATCCGCAACGACGCATCCCGCAAGGCGACGACCGCCCC
>JBDSXE010000415.1:0-2621 GCA_039926325.1 Paracoccaceae bacterium
TCGGCGGCACGAGGAAGAACACGTCACGCTGGTCGAGCTGCGTGATGCCATCGCCGTAGACGGTGACGGTGGCGCGGACCAGCTGCGGCGTATCGATCGCCGGGACCGTGGTGTTCTGCTTCGAGACGACCTTCCAGCACACGGGCGTGCCGGTGCGGACCTGGAGGAACTTGTCCTTGAAGGTGTCGCTGTTCGTATCGATGTCGGTGAGGCCGTTGGTGCACTGCGCGGTGCCGAGCTGCAGCGTCTCGAGGTGGTGGACGAACGACGTCACGGCGTTGATCGCGTCGGTCGGATCGTCGGTCGAAACGGCGTTGATATCGAGCGGTAGGCCGTTCGCGAGGCGGAAGATGCCGGTCTGGATCGCGGTGGCGGCGTTCGCGCCGGCGCCGTCGAACACCAGCGGCGCGTTGCCGTTTGCCGCGTCGATCGCGCCGGTGTTGGTGGCCATCAGGCGAAGGTCCGTGTCGGTGCCCGCGCCGAAGCCGGAGCCGAGGATGCCGACGAGGCGCGCCTTCGCGGCGAGGAACACGGGCTTCACGACGGTCGCCCAGTCGGGAGACTTGTACGTATCGCCGGCGGAGATCGGCTGCTCGTCGGTGGCGAGCAGCACCACCGGCAACGCGGTCGAGCGGAAGCAGGGGTAGCCGAACCGGCCGGCGGCGCAGCCCGTGCGCGCGGGGACCGAGCCCATGGTGTAGTTCGCGCCGCCCATGCCGGTGATCGCGGCCCACGCGGCGAACGTCAGCGGCTCGGCGGTGTCGGTGGTCGAGGGCTCGGTGATCGGTACGCTCGCGAAGCTCGGGTTCGGCGAGATGTCGACCCAGTTCTGGAACGCCGCGGCGCCGGCGCCGTGATAGCCGACGGTGCCCGCGCCCGCCCACAGATCTGGGATGCAGTTGCCGGGGGCGCCGTTGCCGAGCGGCGGGCACGCGAGGTTCGAGACCACGGTCGCCAGGTTGTTCTTCACCGCCGAGATCTCCTGCGACATCGAACCCGAGCGATCGAGCACGACGTAGAGGTCGACGGCCTGGAGCTTCGTCGAGAAGTCGAGGTTCGAGTCGAGCGGGGACTGCGGCGCCTGGTACGGCTCGACGAACACGAAGTCGCCGTTCGCCTGCGGATTGCTCGCCGCATTGTTCGGATCGGTGCCGGCGGCGACCTCGATCAGGTCGCTGACTCCGTCGCCGTCGGTATCGGCGTTGAGCGCGTTGGACTCGTTGCCATCGCGCGCACCGTTGCAGTTCAGATCCTCGGCGGCGTCGAGCACGCCGTCGTTGTCGGAGTCGCGATCGAGGAAGTCTGGGTGATGGTCGCCGTCGGTATCGGCGGGCGGCGTGCCGCGCTTCTCGAGGCGATCGGGGATGCAATCGCCGTCGGAATCGAGGTCCCGGAAGTTCGGCAGACCGTCGGCGTCGTAGTCGGCCTGGGTCTCGTCGAGGTCGAGGATCGTGTCGTTGTCGCTGTCGGTGTCCCGGAAGTCGGGGACGCCGTCGTTGTCGGTGTCGACCGGCTGCAGCACGTTCGCCCCGAGCTCATCGACGTCGGAGATGTTGTCGCCGTCGTCGTCCATGTCCTGGAAGTCGGCCTGGCCATCGAGATCGAGATCGTCGGCGCCGTCGACGCCATCGGCGCGACCGTTGTCATCGCTGTCGGTGTCGCGAAAGTCGGGCGTCCCGTCGCCGTCGGAGTCGACCGGAGCCGACGCAGCATCGGCGTCGCCGGCCTCGCGGTAGTCGGGGATGCCGTCGTTGTCGCTGTCGTCGTCGAGGTAATCCGGCGTCCCGTCGTGGTCCGTATCGACGTCGCTGGCGCGGCCCTCGGCGTTGTCGCTGATGGTGTCGCCGTCGGAGTCGCCGCTGGTATCGGTGTCATCGGCACCGCCGCTGGACGACCCGCAGGCAACGAGCAGCAGCCTCGCGAACACAGGGGCCAGCTTCATACGAACCACCGTACCAAGCTTCGTGCCAACGCTCGGGTCCTCCTCGGTGAGTTTGGTGACCATGATCCAGCGGCGTAGGACGGTGTAGGAGATCTGCGCTGGGGACGACTGACCTGTCCTCGCGTGTCCCCAGGCATCGGGTGACCCGGGCTAGGATGCAGCCGGTGCGAGCGCTGGTCCTCGGGTTTCTCCTGATCGTCGGGTGTGATGCGGCTGCCGATCGCTCGACGTCGTGGTCGTACATCCACGCCTCGATCGTTCGCCCGAGCTGCACGAGCTCCGCGTGTCACAGCAAACTCGGCTCGCAGGCCGGCGTCGACCTCTCGACCCCCGATGCTGCGTACCTCCTGCTCACCGGTCGCGGCTGCGATGCGCCCGACGTCGCCGGCTCGCCGCCGGGGAACTTCGTGCGCCCAGGTCACCCCGAGGCGTCCAAGCTCGTGTACCTCCTACGCGGCGAGGGCGGTTCGATCATGCCGCCCGACGCGCCGCTGCCCGACGCCGAGATCGAGATCATCGAACGCTGGATCATCGAGGGCGCCGCATGCGATTGAGCTGGCTCGCACTGGTCGTCGGCGTCGCGATCGCGATCGTCCCCGGGCGCGCGTCGGCGTACCCACAGTTCCAGCCCGCGCTTGGCTGGGCGCGCTGCTCGGCGTGTCACTTCTCGCCCGCCGGC
>JBDSXE010000416.1:0-8081 GCA_039926325.1 Paracoccaceae bacterium
TTTGCACTGGTTCTGACCTTTGGCCGGATGGTGGGTGACAAGCGTCAGGGTTGGGCCTTGTTCGCGGTGATGGGCCTGTTGCTGTTGGCGGGTGTCGCCGGCACCTATTGGGCAGAGTCAGCTGGCAATCCGATTGTCACCGCGTTGGGCGTCGATCCTTCGATGGGCAACATGGAGGGCAAGGAAGTGCGCTTTGGCGTCGATACCTCTGCCCTGTGGGCGGCGACTACGGCTGGCACGTCGAACGGCTCCGTCAATGCCATGCACGACAGCTTTACCCCATTGGGCGGTCTGGTGCCGCTGTTTCTGATCCAGTTGGGCGAAGTGATCCCGGGCGGCGTGGGGTCAGGGCTTTACGGGATGATCGTGTTCGCAATTTTGGCGGTGTTCGTGGCCGGTCTGATGGTTGGGCGGACACCCGAGTATCTGGGCAAGAAGATCGGCGCGAAGGAGATCAAGATGGCAATGCTAGCGGTCCTGATCCTGCCACTGGTCATCTTGGGTTTCACGGCGATGTCGGTCGTGCTGGATGCGGGGCGTGCGGGTGTTCTGAATGGCGGGCCACATGGTTTGTCCGAAATTCTGTACTCATTCTCGTCGGCAGGTGGCAACAATGGTTCGGCCTTTGCAGGGCTAACGGCTAATTCGACCTGGTATGACACCACCCTGGGGATTGCGATGCTGCTGGGTCGGTTTGGCTATATCATCCCGGTGATGGCCTTGGCTGGCAGCGTGGCTGGCAAGGTCAAGGCGCCCCCCTCAGCCGGAACCTTCCCAACCACCGGACCGCTGTTCGTAGGGCTGGCGATTGGAACGATCCTGATCCTTGGCGGGCTGCAATTCTTTCCGGCATTGGCCCTTGGCCCGATTGTCGAGCATTTCCTGATGCTTGACGGCGTTACGTTCTAAGAAAGGCTGATCATGCTTACCGTTTCTGTCAAACCCGCCTCTGCCTTCAACTCTGCCATGATGACGCGCGCCTTGCGGGATGCGTTCGTAAAGCTGGACCCACGCAAGCTGGTGCGAAACCCGGTCATCTTTGTCACCGAAGTTGTGGCAACGGTCGTAACCTATATCGCCTTGCGAGATGCGCTGTCGGGTGCTGTCTTTGCGTTCAATGTGCAGATTGCCGCTTGGCTGTGGTTCACGGTCCTGTTCGCGACCTTTGCCGAAGCTGTGGCGGAGGGCAGAGGGCGGGCGCAGGCGGATGCCCTGCGAAAACTGCGGAGCGACGTGATGGGCAAGCGGCTGGTCATGCAGAAAAACCGCGAGCTTTTTGCGACCGTCCCTGCCGAAGAGCTTGAACAGGGTGATCTGGTCGTGGTCGAAGCGGGCGACATCATCCCGACCGATGGCGACGTGATCGAAGGACTGGCGTCGGTGAACGAAAGCGCCGTGACGGGCGAAAGCGCGCCAGTCATCCGCGAAAGCGGCGGCGACCGCAGTGCTGTGACTGGCGGGACAATGGTCCTATCGGACTGGATCGTGGTCAAGGTCACGGCCAAATCGGGCGAGACGTTTCTGGACCGCATGATCGCACTGGTTGAAGGTGCCAAACGTCAGAAAACCCCGAACGAAATTGCGCTGGACGTCCTGCTGGCCGGCCTGACGATCATTTTCCTGATCGCGGTTGTAACGCTGGTGGCCATAGCGTCTTGGGGCGGTGCTGCGCCTTCGGTTCCGGTTCTGATCGCGTTGTTTGTCACGTTGATCCCGACGACCATCGGCGGATTGTTATCTGCCATCGGCATTGCCGGGATGGACCGGTTGGTGCGGTTCAACGTGATCGCGACGTCCGGTCGTGCAGTTGAGGCGGCGGGTGATGTCGATACGCTTTTGCTGGACAAGACCGGTACGATTACCTTTGGCAACCGGATGGCCGACGCCTTTATCCCCATCGGCGATACGACAGAGGCAGAGCTGGCGCAGGTCGCGTTGCTGTCATCACTGGCTGACGAGACGCCCGAAGGTCGGTCAATTGTCGAGCTTGCCACAGGGCGGTTCGGTTTGGACAAACCAGAGTTGGGGGGTGATGCGGTCTATGTCCCATTCACTGCGCTGACACGGATGTCGGGCGTGGATATCGGAGACAGGGCGATCCGCAAAGGCGCGGTGGATTCGGTGCTGAGGGCGCTGAACATCGCGGCACCAGCGGATTTCACCGCGGGGGTAGAGCGGATCGCCCGCACCGGTGGCACGCCTTTGGCCGTGTCAGAAGGCCAGCGGCTGTTGGGCATCATCCACCTGAAAGACGTGGTGAAACCCGGTATCAAGGAACGCTTCGCCGCCTTGCGCGATATGGGCATCCGCACCGTGATGGTGACGGGCGACAACCGTATCACCGCCGCCGCCATTGCGGTCGAGGCCGGGGTCGATGACTTCATCGCCGAGGCGACCCCGCAGGACAAGTTGAACTACATCCGTGAGGCGCAGACCGGCGGCAGGCTGGTCGCCATGTGCGGCGACGGCACCAACGATGCGCCCGCGCTGGCGCAGGCAGATGTTGGCGTGGCCTTGCAAACCGGCACACAAGCCGCGCGGGACGCCGCAAATATGGTCGATCTGGACAGCAATCCCACCAAGCTGATTGAGGTGGTGGAGATCGGCAAGCAGATGCTGATGACGCGCGGGGCGCTGACGACGTTTTCCATCGCCAATGATGTGGCGAAATACTTCGCCATCCTGCCGGCGCTGTTTCTGGCGACCTATCCGCAGCTTGGCGCCCTGAACGTCATGGGGCTGCACAATTCCCAAAGTGCCATTCTGTCGGCTGTGATCTTTAACGCGCTGGTTATCGTGGCGCTGATCCCGCTGGCGTTGCGCGGCATCAAATATAAACCGCAGGGCGCGGCTTCGATCCTGCGGCGAAACTTGCTGATCTACGGTCTTGGTGGGTTGGTGGCCCCATTTGTCGGGATCAAGGTGATCGACGTCATAATTTCCTCTGTCGGACTGGTGTAAACCATGTTGAACAATCTTCGCCCCGCCATTGTTATGCTGACCCTTTTCACGGCTCTGACGGGCGTGCTGTATCCCTTGACCATTGAAGGGGTCGCCCAGACATTGTTTCCCAGCCAGGCAAACGGTAGCTTGATTGTGCAGGGCGGCGTCGTCACAGGCTCTGCCCTGATCGGCCAGCAGTTCACCAGCGCCCGCTATTTCTGGCCGCGCCCGTCTGCTGCCGGTGCGGGTTATGATGCGGCGGCGTCTGGTGGGTCGAACCTTGGCCCGACGTCCAAGGCGCTGATGACCCGCATTTCGGCAGAGGTGGCGCGGCGCGGCGGTGGGGTGTTGTCGGCTGATGCGGTCACAGCATCGGCTTCTGGTCTGGACCCCGATATCAGCCCGGAAAACGCGCGCACGCAGGTTGGCCGGGTGGCTGCGGCGCGTGGTCTGGATCAGGCTCGGGTCGCGGCACTGGTGGAAGCTCAGGTTCAGTCCAGATTTCTTGGCATTCTGGGTCAGCCGCGTGTCAATGTTTTGCAGCTTAACCTGCAACTGGATAAGCTCGCGGCAAAATAGCGGTAGAACAATGCCATGAGTGATCTCGGCGACCCCAGACCGCTACCAGAAGCCCTGCTTGCCGAAGCGGGGAAGGAGGGGCACGGCCGGTTGAAAATCTTTCTCGGCATGGCTCCTGGTGTGGGCAAGACTTTTGCCATGCTCGACAGCGCAAGGCGGCTGCGACTTCAAGGCGTCGAAGTCGTGGGTGGCATCATCGAAACCCACGGCCGCGCCGAAACGATGGCGATGTGCGACGGGCTGGAGATTTTGCCACGCCGTCGCATACTTTATCGCGGGCAAACGTTAGAGGAGTTTGACATTGACGCAGCCATCGCTCGCAAGCCCGCGCTACTGCTGGTGGACGAACTGGCCCATACCAATGCACCAGACTGCCGCCACCCCAAACGCTGGCAGGACGTGCAGGAACTGCTGACGGCCGGGATCAATGTTCACACCACGCTGAACGTGCAACATCTGGAATCGCTGTCGGACGTGGTCGCCCGCATCACCGGCGTGCGGGTATCGGAAACCGTACCGGATCATGTGCTGGATACGGCTGACGAGGTCGCCTTGGTCGATCTGACCCCGCAAGAGCTGCTGGCGCGGCTGGTCGAGGGTAAGGTTTACGCTGCAGAGTTTGCCGGACGCGCCCGCGAAGGCTTTTTCAAGCCCGGCAGTCTGACTGCCTTGCGCGAGCTGGCTTTGCGGCGGGTGGCGAACCGGGT
Organism: Paracoccaceae bacterium; assembly: GCA_039926325.1. Classification (GTDB taxonomy): domain Bacteria; phylum Pseudomonadota; class Alphaproteobacteria; order Rhodobacterales; family Rhodobacteraceae; genus Stagnihabitans. Next base: position 4,230 of record JBDSXE010000416.1, read on the forward strand.
GGACGGCCAGATGGTCGGATATATGCGTGCCCACGCAATTGACGGCCCGTGGCCCACCAGCGAGCGCATAATGGCTCTTGTCGGACCGGATGGTCTGGGGCTGGCGGTCATTCGCGCCGCCAGCCGGATTGCGGAACAGCTGAAGGCACCATTCATCGCATTGACCGTCGATAATTCTACCCGCCTTGCCAGTGCGGCAGGGGATGCCAGCATTGCCGAAGCTATGGCGCTTGCTGAACGCTTGCACGGTCATGTCGAACGCCTGTCGGGCGAGGATTTGCCGGGTGAAATCCTGACCTATGCGCGGCGCAACAACATCACGCAGGTTTTTGTCGGAAGGACGCATTCCAAGTGGTGGCGTGAAGTCTTGCGGCGGTCACTGGTTGGCGAATTGATCCGCCGGGCCGATGGCGTTGCCATTCACATTGTCAGTGAAGCGCCCGAACGCGCCAAACCCGTGCAGGCGGCGCCGACACCTTGGCCATCCGTAACGTCCTACCTTACGGGCGTCGCAAGCGTGGGTGTTGTCATCGCACTTGGCATATGGCTGCCGGATCTTGGCACGCCGACCAACGTCGCCATGTTGTTTCTCGCGGGCGTTTTGTTCAGCGCCATCTACTACGGCACACGTCCCGCGATCGCCACAGCGCTGGCGGCATTTCTTGGCTATAACTTCTTTTTCACCGAGCCGCGCTTTACCTTGCAGGTCGAGCACTGGCGCGACCTTCTGGCGTTGGGCGTGTTCCTTGTGGTCGCCATTGCTACGGGTGCGCTGACCGGGCGGGTCCGCAATCAGGCGCTGGCGGAACGCGCCCGCATCACTGCCCTGCGAACGCTGTTCAACTTTTCCAAACGCCTTGGCGGCAAGACAACGATCGACGACCTGGGCCACGCCGTTGTGCTGCAAATCCACCGACTGACCGGGCATGACGGCATCTTTTTGCTGCCAGAAGAAGGCGATCTGGCGATCCGTTATGCTTGGCCACCCGAGGACACTCTTGCAGAAGGCGATCTGGCTGCTGCGCGCTGGACGCAACTGCGTGGTGAACCTGCGGGTGCTGGCACGGGAACGATGCCGTCGTCACAATGGCATTTCCGGCCCCTGAAAGCAGAGGGCAAAATGCGAGGCGTCGTTGGCCTGCGGTCGGGTGCGGCCCCCAAAGGTGACATCTTGGCTACGATTGACTCAGTTCTGGATCAGGGGGCGGTGGCGCTGGATCGCATCAGCTTTTCTGCCGATTCAGCCTCTGTGCAAGCGATGGCCCAAACGGACCAGTTGCGCGGCGCATTGTTGTCGTCCATCAGCCACGATCTGCGGACACCTCTGACCTCAATCCTTGGGGCGGCCAGTGCGTTGCGCCATGATCTGAGCCGTTTCACCGACGCCGAACGCGACGATCTGCTGGCAACGGTCGAGGACGAGGCGCAACGGCTGGACCGGTTTGTGCATAACCTGCTCGACATGACGCGGCTGGAGTCTGGGGCGTTGGCACCCAAGCGGGAATGGGTTGACGTGCAGGATGCGGTCGAAAGTGCGGTGCGTCGCCTTGCCCGCGAATTGATACAACGGCAGATTGTCCGTGACTTTCCGCCCGACCTTCCTCCAGTGCAGGCAGACCCGGTGTTGCTGGAAACCGTTATCGTCAACCTGCTGGACAATGCCGTGAAATACGCGAAAGGCCAGATCACGATTGCCGGGCGTGCCGAACAGGGTCGGGTGATGATAAGCGTGACAGACGACGGGGTCGGGGTTGCCCCTGCTATCTTGCCGCACCTGTTCGACAAATTCTACCGTGGCACCAATCAGGCCGCGGGCGTGGGACTGGGCTTGTCGATCTGCAAAGGATTGGTCGAGGCAATGAACGGAAAGATCGTCGCGCAAAGCCCTGTCAAGCATGGTCGCGGTGCGCGATTTACCATCGACTTGCCCGCGGGGCGTACGCCATGACCGAAGCCCGCGCCCGTGTACTGATCGTCGATGATGAACCGCAAATCCTGCGCTTTCTGCGGACCAGCCTAAGCGCCAATGATTATGACGTGATCGAGGCCGCGTCGGGTGCTGAGGCATTGCGCCGCGCTACTGCAGAAGCTCCGGACGTCATTTTGCTGGACCTGGGATTACCCGATATGGACGGCAAAGAGGTAGTCCGCAACCTGCGCGAAGGCAGCCAGGTGCCGATCATCGTCGTCTCTGCCCGCGCCCAAGAGCGTGAAAAGATCGAGGCGCTGGACCTTGGTGCCGACGACTACATCAACAAACCCTTCGGCATGGGCGAATTGCTGGCACGGCTGCGGGCGACCCTGCGACACCGGCTTTCACGTCAGGGCGAGGCAGAGGTGTTTGAGGTCGGCGCCGTCCGGGTGGATTTGCTGAAGCGACTGGTCACGCGCAATGGCGAACGCTTACAACTGACGCCGCGTGAATATGACTTGTTGCGCGCCCTGATCGCCCATGCCGGCAAAGTTGTGACTCAACGCCAGTTGCTGCAAGCGGTCTGGGGTCCGGCACATGTAGAGGATTCTGCCTATCTGCGCGTCTACATCGGCCAGCTTCGCCGCAAGCTGGAGCCTGATCCGAACGCACTCTCGCCCATCGAAACCGAACCGGGTGTGGGCTATCGGATGCGGGACGAAATGAGTTAGCATCGGCAAATGCTTGGCGGCATCCGTCAGAGCCACCGTAACCCGAAGGAGAGGGCGATGCCGGTTCAAATCGCGGAAGCCGATGCAGACAAACGCACACCCTACCAACTGCCGTTCCCCAAAGACGCCCTGACTGAAATCGTTGTGTCGTCGGCGATGAATTGCGATGACCGGCTATGGGTGCCGCAGGCGGAAAATGTGTGGTTCCGGCCGCTGTGCCTCAACCGCTCACAAGGCTATTGGATGAACCTGCTGAAGGTTCGCAAGGCGGGCGTCCTGTCGCGCCACCGGCATCCTCAAGCCGTCCACGGCTGGGTTCTGAAAGGGCGGTGGCACTATCTGGAACATCCGTGGATGGCTGAAGAGGGCAGCTATGTCTACGAGCCGCCCGGAGAAACCCACACCCTTGTCGTGCCCGAAGGGGTGGAGGAGATGATCACCTATTTTCAGGTAAATGGCGTCATGTGCTATGTCGACCCGTGGGGCAAGATCATGGGCTATGAGGATGTATTCACCAAGATCGACCTGTGCCGCGCCCATTTCACAGCCGTTGGACTTGGCGAGGATTATGTGGATCAATTCATAAGATAGCGCGGCAAAAGCGCCCAAAGCGTAGCGCATGAAGGAGAGCGGATTGGGCTACTGGCCGGTGGGGTGTTTTGAAGGCTGCAGTGTCCTGGTGGTTGGCGGCACGTCGGGCATCGGTGAAGGCGTCGCACTGGCCTTTGCGGCAGAGGGTGCTGACGTAACGGTTACTGGTGCCACCCCTCGCGAGGTCGCGGCGGCGCAGGCTGCCATGCCCGGCATCACTGCGGCCGCTCTGGACCTACAAAGCACGGCAGAGGTCGCCGCTTTGGTCGGCACGCTCGACAGGCTGGATCACGTCGTGAACTGCGCGGGGATCATCCGACGTGGCGAGGAGCTGGACCCGGATGTGTTTGCGCGGGTGATCGACATCAATCTGACCGGAGCGATGCGTGTCTGCGCCGCCACCCGCCCGCTGCTCGCCCGCCAAGGCGGCACGATTACCAACACGGCGTCGATGCTCAGTTACTTTGGCGGTGCGCTGGTTCCGGGTTATGCGGCGTCCAAGGGCGGGATTGTGCAGCTGACGAAGTCCCTTGCCCTTGCTTATGCGCCAGACAGTATCCGGGTGAACGCCGTAGCGCCCGGTTGGATTGCCACGCCGTTAACCCAAGACCTGCAAGC
>JBDSXE010000417.1:0-4394 GCA_039926325.1 Paracoccaceae bacterium
CGGCATGACCTGAACCACGCCACCATCCGGATGCTCGCCCAACTCCCGCAACGGCCCGACCGCCACCGCCCCGCGCCGCCCCGCCGCCTTCAGCGCCAGAACCTCCACCGCCCGGTTCATCCCGATGGTAAAGACCTCCTCGACGTCAGGAATGTTCGCGTAAACTGAGCCGTGCTTGACATACGGCCCAAACCGCCCGATCGCCGCCTCCACCACCACCCCATCCGCCGGATGCATCCCCACAACCCGGGGCAGCGACAGCAACTCCACGGCCCGCTCCAGTGTCAGCGAATCCGCCGCCCACCCTTTCGGCAAACTGGCGCGCGGCGGCTTCGGCACCTCCTCAGATGCCTCGCCGCGCTGCACATAAGGCCCGAACCGCCCCGTCCGCAGCGAAATCTCTACACCCTCATCCAGCCCCAACACCCGTCCGTCCACCGAGCCGCCCTCTTCGCCACCCGAAATCGGCCGGGTGAACCGGCACTCCGGGTAATTGCCGCAGCCAATGAACGCCGACCCCGACCGCGCCGTTTTCAGGTGCAGCCGCCCGGTCCCGCAAGTCGGGCAAATCCGCGGATCAGACCCATCCGCTCGTGCCGGATACAGATGCGGCCCTAGAAACTCGTCGATCTTGTCCAGTACTTCCGAAATCCGCAAATCCGCCGTCTCGGCAATCGCCGCCGAAAAATCGCGCCAGAACCGGCTCAGAACATCCTTGTAAGCCCGCTCGCCAGCCGAGACATCGTCCAGCTCCGTCTCCAGATCGGCGGTGAAATCGTACTCGACATATTTGCGGAAATAGTTGGTCAGGAACGCCGTCACCAGCCGCCCCTTATCTTCCGGGATCAGCCGATTCTTGTCCTTCCGCACATATTCGCGGTCAACAATCGTCGTCAGCACCGAAGCATAGGTTGATGGCCGCCCAATCCCCAATTCTTCCATCCGCTTGACCAGCGTGGCCTCGGAATACCTCGGTGGCGGCTGGGTGAAGTGCTGCTCCGGCGTGATCGTCTTCTTCTCCGCGCGTTCGCCCTGCATGATTACCGGCAGACGACCCTCTTCGTCGTCCTCGTCGTCGCGCCCCTCGTCATAGACCTTCAGGAACCCATCGAACAACACGACCTGCCCATTCGCCCGCAAGCCGACTTGCCCGTCAGGCGAGGTTACGTCCACCACAGTCCGTTCCAGCCGCGCCGCCGCCATCTGGCTGGCAATCGTCCGCTTCCAGATCAGGTCGTACAATTTCCGCTGATCCGCCTCGACCAGCTTCAGCTTTTCCGGGGCCGCCGCCATATCAGTCGGACGGATACACTCATGCGCCTCTTGCGCGTTCTTCGCCTTGTTTTTGTACATGCGGGGTGAATCCGGCACATAGGCTGCACCAAACCGCCGTTTGATCTCGTCCCGCGCTGCCATCACAGCTTCCGGGGCCATGTCGATGCCGTCGGTCCGCATATATGTGATATGCCCCGCCTCGTACAATCGCTGCGCCGACGACATGCAGGCCTTCGCCCCCATGCCATATTTGCGGCTCGCCTCTTGCTGCAAGGTAGAGGTCATGAACGGCGCATAGGGATTTCGCGTCGCAGGCTTCGATTCCACCCCAGAGACCGCAAATGTTCGGGAATTGACAGCATGAACCGCCAATTCAGCAGCAGCCGCAGTCGGAATGTCGAATTTGTCCAACTTGGCGCCACCCAGCACCACCAGCCGCGCCGCAAAATCCTGACCCCGGGGCGTTGTCAGCACCGCATCCACCGACCAGAATTCGCGTGCCCGGAAGGCCTCAATCTCCATCTCGCGTTCCACGATCAGCCGTAGACAGACCGACTGCACCCGCCCGGCAGATTTCGCCCCCGGCAGCTTGCGCCACAGCACCGGCGACAGCGTGAACCCCACCAGATAGTCAAGCGCACGGCGTGCCAGATACGCCTCGACCAGCGGCACGTCGACCTGACGCGGATGCGCCATCGCCTCTGTCACTGCCGCCTTGGTGATCGCATTGAACGTCACTCGGCTGACCTTTTTGCCCTTTTTCAGGCTGCCCGCCAACGCCTCCTGCAAATGCCAGGAAATCGCTTCGCCCTCGCGGTCAGGGTCGGTCGCAAGGATCAGTTCGTCATCGGTTTTCAATGCTTCGGTGATCGCCTTGATGTGTTTGCGGCTATCGGCAGCCACCTCCCACTTCATCGCGAATCCGTCGTCGGGATCTACCGAACCATCCTTGGGCGGCAGATCGCGGACGTGACCATACGACGCTAGAACGGTATAGCCCGGTCCAAGATATTTGTTGATTGTCTTGGCCTTGGCTGGTGATTCAACAACGACAACTGCCATGGATATCCCTTTTCACCGGCCAAAATGCGGGCCCCGCAATGGCGCGGCAAGATGTGGGGCAAGTGCCAGCAATGTCAACCGGGCGGTTCGGCTGCCGCGCTGGACCTTCCCCAACTGGGCATTCGGTCCGGCTTAAACAAGCCAGCACTTCCTTCCTGCCACATTCACCCGCTCATAAATATCCCCGCCGGAGGCCAAGCGGAGCCGGTTGGCCGCTTCGGCCAGAGGCGGCTAAAAAACAGCACGGCCCTTGCCATTCCGTTATATCACCGTTTACGACACGCGCGACAACAGCCCGCCAGATTGCCGCTGGATCAGCCCCTCCAGTTCCAGCAGCACCAGTTCCGGGGCCACCATCGCCGCAGGCACCGCCAAATCGCGGATCAGCTGATCTTCCGCCACCGGACTTGGCCCAAGCCGCGCCAGGATCTGACTGTGCAACGCTGCAATATCCGATAGCGATCTTCGCGCCGGAGCCGGCCCCGGCAACATCGCCACATCCTCCGCAACCTCCCGAACTTCCGGCGCGCTCACTCCAATCGCCTCTAGAATATCGCCTGCGTGCCGGACCAATATTGCCCCATCACGGATCAGCATGTTGCACCCCGCCGCGCGCGCATCGAATGGATGGCCCGGCACCGCCAGCACATCACGCCCCTGATCAAGCGCCGTGCCAGCCGTGATCAAGCTGCCCGACCGCGCCGCAGCCTCGACCACCACCACGGCCCGCGCCAATCCAGAGATGATTCGGTTCCGCTGCGGGAAATGCCGCGTCTGCGGATCCATCCCCATCGGCTGCTCTGACACGCGGCACCCTTTCGCCAAGATCTCCGCCGCCAGCGCGGTATTCTCGGCTGGATAAATGACATCCACCCCGCCCGCCTGTACCGCCACTGTCCCGGTCGCCAGCGCCGCCGCATGCGCCTCTGCATCAATCCCCCGCGCCAGACCCGACACCACGACTTGTCCCGCCGTCCCCAGCGACTCCGCCAGCCGCCGGGCCATACGCAACCCCAATGATGACGCATTCCGTGCCCCGACCAGTGCCACCATAGGCCGGTTCAACAGTTCGATATCTCCCTGCGCCCACAGGATCGGCGGCGCGTCGACAAGATCGCGCAACGCTTGGGGATAGTCGATCTCGCCCCAGCGCAGCAGTTTCGCCCCTACTGCCCGCGCTTGCATCATCTCGTGCCGCACGACCTCGATCGGGCACAGGCGATAATCTTCCACCCCCGCCGCGCGCGCAATCTCTGGCAACACCACAAGCACTGCGGCCGCCGACCCATGTTCGGCCATCAGCCGGTGAAAGGTTGTCGGCCCAATCCGCCGCGACCGGATCAGTCGCAGCCACTCTTCCGGCTCCTCATCCAAAGAGGCCAGATAGTTGGGGGCGGGTTTTCTTGCAGCGGTGGCCATGTGGACCTCATATTTGCAGCTACCTTCACCCGCGCACGGTTAACGAGTCATAAACGCCACCTGCAAAATCAGATCGGCCAAAATCAGATCGGCCAAAATCAGATCGGCATTGAAGCCGCCCGCAAAGTTTGATCAAATGCCACCAACCCCGATAGGAGAAAACCGATGTTGAACGCTGAAGTAGCCCGCCGTCGCGACGATGCCATTTCGCGTGGCATCGGCGTCCAGACCCAGATCTATGTCGACCGCGCCCTGAATTCAGAGGTCTGGGATATCGAGGGCAACCGATACATCGACTTTGCTGCCGGCATTGCGGTCGTGAACACCGGCCACTGCCATCCCAAGGTCATGGCGGCCGTCAGCGCGCAACTCGCCAAATTCACCCACACCTGCCATCAGGTGCTGCCCTACGAAAACTACGTCCGCCTTGCCGAACGCCTGAATGCCGCCGTTCCGGGTGATTTCCCCAAGAAGACCGTGTTTGTCACTACCGGCGCCGAAGCTGTCGAGAACGCCATCAAGGTCGCCCGCATCGCCACGGGTCGTTCGGCGGTCATCGCCTTTGGCGGCGCGTTCCACGGTCGGACCTTCCTGGGCATGAGCCTGACAGGCAAGGTTGATCCCTATAAAAAGGGCTT
>JBDSXE010000418.1:0-2873 GCA_039926325.1 Paracoccaceae bacterium
ACTTACATATTGTATTTGAATTTACGCTTCATTAGGATGTGAGTGCGCCTTGCGGGTTGGGCGTGGCCTTGGTGGGGCCGTTTGACGGATTGTCCGAACAGGCGTAGGCTTGAAGCGCGAGTCCGAACGCCCCGCAGGCGTGGTGGCGCTGCCAGTCACGGCCCCAACGGCTGATCCGGGGACTTCGGCTTGCTGACAGAACCAAGTAACCCCGGGCGGGGCGTCAGCCTGCTGAGGCTGTGGATGTTTGAAATCGGCAAGCGGCCGCCTGAACCCGATCACCAACGGGAGATGAAGCCGTGACCCAGAAAACCCTGTTTTCGGTAAGCCTGATCGTCCTTGTTCTTGGCGTCGATCCTGGCTTTGCCGATGCTAAATCAGATATGATCAAAAGCGCGGAATCTGCGGCCTCCAAGACCGTCGGCGCCGGCGCTGCCGTCTATGCCATAGGTGCAGACGGCAAGATACAGACCCTGCGCGAAGGCACCAACGGCTATTGGTGCATGCCGGATGACCCAAGCACCCCCAGCGTCGATCCGATGTGCGGGGATGCGAATTCCATGGAATGGGCGATGGCCTGGATGAACAAGACCGAACCGCCAAAGGGCAAGGTCGGCCTGATTTTCATGCTGGCCGGTGGGTCAGATGCAAGCAACACCGATCCTTTCGCAACAGCCGCGACCAACGACAATCATTGGATCAAGACCGGAGCGCATATTATGATCATGAATGCGACCGAGATGATGGCGGGCTATCCGACAAGCCCCGACCCTGACACCACCATGCCCTATGTGATGTGGGCAGGTACGCCGTATGCACATCTGATGGTGCCAATCAACTAAGGTTTCCCCCGGCAAGGGCGGCTCAGCCGCTTTTGCCGCCGTTTCTGCGGCCTTTGATCGCCCGTTCGCGAACAGAGATGTAGATGGCGCAACCGATCAGGATGGCGACACCAAGGAACGTCCAGCGGTCCGGGAAGTCTCCGAAAAACACATAGCCAAGGATCGTGGACGTGATCATTTCGGTATAGGCCAGCGGGGCCAGTAGCGATGCCTCTGCGTGGTCGTAGGCGCGGACGATGAAGTAGTGGCCAAGGCTGGCAATCGCCGCCAGTGCCACCAGCAGCAGCCATTCGACGGGGGTTGGTGTCTGCCAGACAAACAGCACAAGCACGCTGGCAATGATGCCGCCGATGGCGTTGGTGTGGAAAGTAGTGACCACGGCAGGTTGCTGACCGGAAATCCGCCGGGTCATAAGGAAATACAACGCCAGACAGGTGCCAGCGGCCAGTGCAAACACGCTGCCGGGGTTAAGAGTGCCAAAGCCGGGGCGGATGATGATGAGGGTGCCGATGAAGCCCACAAACACCGCAGCCCACCGGCGCGGGCCAACATGTTCACCCAAGATCAGCGGCGAAAGGGCGGTCACGACAAGCGGCTGGACGAAAAAGATGGCTAGCGCATCGGCAATGGGCAGGAATTTCAGCGACAGAAAGAATGTGAACGTGGCCGCAATCAGCAGGCTTGCCCGCAGCGTATGATAGAACGGCCGGTCTGGGATCAATCCCGGTAAGCCCCTGTAGCCAAACGCGAAAGGCGCGGTCCAGACGGCACCGAAGGTCAGACGGGCCCAGACAATTTCCATCACCGGGACGCCTTCCCGGCCAAGGTATTTCGCGATGACGTCGATGCCGGGCAGGATTGCCATTGCCAGCAGCATCAGGCCAACCCCGACCAACGGCGCGGAGGAGCCTTTGATCACACCCACGGTCCCAGAACGGCGGCGAGGTTGTCGCCAAGCTCTGGGCACAGATAGCCGCCCTCCTGGATGATGACGGTCGGCAAGTTGAGGGATTTGACAGCCTTGCCGACCTCTGCAAATCCTGCGGTGGTGACGGCCAACCCGGCAAACGGGTCGCCGATGAAGGCGTCCAGACCAAGGGCAAGAACGATGGTGTCAGCGCCCCAGACGGTCAGCTTTTCGAAGGCTTGATCCAGTGCTGCGAGAAAGCCTGCATCGCCGGTGCCACGGGGCAGCGGAAGGTTGAGGTTGGAACCTTCGCCTTCTTTGGTGCCGGTTTCAGTCTCATATCCCCAGAAGAACGGGTAAAACCGTTCGGGATGGGCGTGCAGCGACACTGTCAGCACATCGTCGCGGTGGTAGAAAATGCCCTGCGTGCCGTTGCCGTGGTGCAGGTCAACGTCAAGGATCACCGGACGGCGACCTGCAGCGCGCAGGCGCTCGGCTGCAATGGCAGAGTTGTTCAGATAGCAAAACCCGCCGGCCAGATCGCTGAACGCATGGTGGCCGGGGGGGCGGCACAGGGCGTAGGCCTGCTCTCCCCCGATCGTCAGGTCGGCGGCGTGGATGGCGGTTTGGGCAGAGGCATATGCGGATGTCCAGGTGTGCGGACCGATCGGGCAAGAGGTGTCGGTCATGTGAAACCCGGCCTGACCCACGGCGGACAGCGGATAGCCGTCATGGCGGCTGGCGGGGTGGATGTTGGGGATAACCTCTGGGCTGGCGCCGTCGATGCGGGACCAGCGTTGGTAGATGGCTTCCAGAAACGTCAGGTAGCGCGCGGAATGCAGGGCGGCGATAGGGCGCAGGCCCTTGTCGGGCGGTTGGACCACGGGGCTGAATTTAGCTGCGGCGGTCAGCAGGGCGTCGATGCGGGCGGGTTTTTCCGGGCAAGGTTTTTGTGCGCCGGTGGACAGGAAGAACTGCGGATCATGAGCGCGTTGGGGTTCGTCGAATACGGTGATCATTGCAGGGCTTTCAGGTCGGGGCCGTCGAGGATCAGCATTTCATAGCCGCGCCGGGTGAAGCCGGTCTTGGCGTAAAAACGGTTGGCGGCGATGTTGCCGGGGCTG
>JBDSXE010000419.1:0-4155 GCA_039926325.1 Paracoccaceae bacterium
CGATTTCATCTCCGCGCCCTCGACCAGCCCTAGCCTTTTGGCCAGACCGCCATTGATTTCAAGGACATACAGAACATCCCCGCCGCCATCAATCGGCGTGTCATCCTGCGGCTTTGCGTCGGGGTGAATTTTCGTGACCGTGCCTGTCAGGTCGACAAAAACCATGTCCAGCGGAATCAGGGTGTTATGCATCCAGAAACGGGCATGCTGCGGCGACTGGTATTCAAACAGCATTCCGGCAGAGCTTGCCATATGCTCACGAAACATCAGACCCTTTTCGCGTGCCTCTGGCGTGTCGGCCAGTTCCACCGTGAACCGCGCAGAACCACCATCCCAGCGCAATTCCACCGTATCAGGCGTACATCCCGCCCAACCTGCCGACCCCAGGGCCAGCCACCCCAGTCCTATTCCCCACGCCGCGTTGCACCATCCCATGACACCACCTGAACGGCCATTCGGCCCCGTTTTCCTTCGACGATCCGCAACGAAATCGCCTCGCCCGCCTGCAAATCGGCAAAACCCGACACGCGCAGCACTTCGACATGGACAAAGATATCTTCCGCATGACCAAAGACATTGGCAAAGCCAAAACCCTTGTCCTTGTCAAACCATTTGACCCGCGCCGGTTCAAGGGGCAACGCCGTCAGATCCTCGCCAACCGTGTGCTGATCTTCTTGGTTCAGAACCAGTTGAACACCCTCTGGCGGCGCTATTTCCAGCACCTCAACCGCCTGCACACCGCGCGCCGTACGCTGGACCGTGACGGTGATCCCCGCACCATCGGCGATCGAGCTTTGGCCGAAATTCCGTAAGACGTTGGCATGTAAAAGTATATCCCCACCGGCCTCGTCGGCAACGATGAAACCAAAGCCCTTGCCGGGATCGAACCATTTTACGCGCCCCTGAACCGTCAGGACCGGCTTTTCTTCTTCGATCATGTTAAAAGGCATTTCCCAGAGGATATCTCGCAGCAAGATTCATGCTACGAACAAAAACGAACATGCAAGGGGAATGTCAAAAGATTGCGTGAAACCTGTACGGAAGTGTAGAAAGGTGACGGCGTGTTCAAAGAGGCGGGCCTATGGGTTCAGCCGCTCTATTTTCCATGCATCTTCAACGCCTTGACGCGACCAGCGGAAACGGTCGTGCAACCGGAATGCGCCGTCGGCCCAGAATTCCACCTCTAGCGGAGCGATCCGAAATCCGCCCCAGAAAGGCGGGCGCGGCGGGTTGGAGCCCTTCGTCAGCGTGACCTTGGCGACCTCTGCCAGCAGTGCCGTCCGCGATGCCAGCGGCTCTGACTGGTGCGACGCCCAAGCCCCCAGCCGCGACTGCAAACTGCGGCTGGCGTAGTATGCGTTGGCCTGCGCCTCGCCTGCCCGCGTCACCAGGCCACGCACCCTGATCTGCCGCCGCAGGCTTTTCCAGTGCAGCACGAAGGCCGCCTTGCCCGACTGGGTGATCTCCTGCCCCTTGCGGCTGTCATAGTTGGTATAGAACACGAACGCCGCAGGCTCGATTTCCTTCAGCAGCACCATCCGCACATTCGGCAGCCCATCCGCATCGACCGACGCCAGCGCCATCGCGTTCGGATCGTTGGATTCGGTCGCCTCTGCCTCAGTCAGCCAGTCTTGCGCCAGCGCAAACGGGTCGTTGCCCGCGAAAATCCCGTTCCTGTCCATGCTCGTATCCTTCCCCAGTCACCCTTGATGCAGGCTCGCAACTCGCCTACACGTCAATCCGATGAACAGGATGGGTGGGGACGCGTGAATGTCAACCGGACTAATGCACGGCAAGCGCGGGCTCATCATGGGGCTGGCGAATGACAAATCCATCGCTTGGGGCATCGCCAAGGCTTTAGCCGACCACGGCGCCGAAATGGCGTTTTCCTATCAGGGAGAGGCGCTGAAAAAGCGTGTTCAACCCCTGATCGCCTCGATCAACATGTCCGAAATGCTGGAATGTGACGTCGCGGACGAAGGGTCGATGGACGCGCTTTTCGACCACCTGAAAACGCTGTGGGGCACCATCGACTTTCTGGTCCATGCCATCGGCTTTTCCGACAAGAACGAACTGCGTGGCCGCTACGTCGATACTTCCGCTGCCAACTTCCGCATGACGATGGATATCTCCGTCTACAGCTTCACCGCCGTCGCCCGCCGCGCCGCCGCGATGATGCCCGCTGGCGGTTCTCTGCTGACGCTGACCTACTTTGGCGCCGAAAAGGTCATGCCGCACTACAACGTGATGGGTCTGGCCAAAGCCGCGCTGGAATCCTCGGTGCAGTACATTGCCGAGGATCTGGGCAAGGACGGCATCCGCTGCAACGCCATCTCTGCCGGTCCGATCAAGACACTCGCGGCTAGCGGCATCGGCGATTTCCGCTACATCATGAAGTGGAACGAGCTGAACTCACCCCTGCGCCGCAACGTCACACAAGAAGAGGTTGGCAAGGCCGCGTTGTATTTGCTGTCTGACCTTGGCTCTGGCACCACGGGCGAGGTTCTGCACGTCGATGCGGGCTACCATGTCGTCGGCATGAAGGCCGTGGACGCCCCCGATATCGACGTGGTGACAGGCCGCAAGGACGCGCAATGACCCTGACCGCGTTTCTGACGGTGGCCGCGTTGCACTTGATGGCTGCCATCAGCCCCGGCCCCGCTGTCCTGATGTCCGCCCGAACCGGCGTGACAGAGGGGCTGCGGACCGGCATGTTTCTGGCGATTGGCATCGGCATCGGCGGCGTCATCTGGGCCGCAGCCGCGCTTTTTGGCCTGAACCTGGTGTTCCAGGCCGCCCCCGCTGTGTTGTGGACCCTGAAAATCGTTGGTGGCCTCTACCTGATCCACATGGCCTGGGGCCTGTGGCGCAGCGCGGACCAGCCGCTTGAGATGGCCGCCACCACGACCCCGCGCGGTCCGGTGTCGGCTTTCCGTCTGGGGCTGGTCACCCAGCTTGCCAACCCGAAACCCGCCATCCTGTTCTCTGCCATTTTCATAGGCACCGTGCCGCAAGGCACCCCGGCTTGGGTCTATGTCGCACTGCTCGCGGTTGTATTCCTCAATGAAACGCTGTGGAACACCTTCGTCGCGCGGATTTTCTCTTTCAACCGCAGCCGCCACGCTTATATCAGCCTGAAATCCGTGATCGACCGCAGCTTCGGCGCCATGCTGGCGCTGCTGGGACTGAAGATCGCTGCCACCTAAGGGGCCATCATGACCGACCGCTTGCCGCATGAGAAAGGATTTCACGTCTCGTGGGACCAGATCCACCGCGATGCCCGCGCCCTGGCGTGGCGTCTTGATGGCAAAGGCCCGGACGATGGCAGCTGGAAAGCCGTTGTTGGCATCACCCGGGGCGGACTTGTCCCCGCCATGATCGTTGCGCGCGAACTGGATATCCGTGTCGTCGATACGATCTCTGTCAAAAGCTACAGCCACCAATCGCAAGCCGCGGCCGCCATCGTTACCAAGGCCCCGCAAGCCGACCTGATGGGTGATGGCACCGGCATTCTGATCGTCGATGATCTGGTGGACACCGGCAAAACCCTGGAACTGGTGCGCCGGCTTTATCCCCGCGCCCATTTCGCCACCGTCTACGCCAAGCCGTCGGGCAAACCGATGGTCGACAGCTACATCACCGAAGTGTCGCAAGACACCTGGATTTTCTTTCCGTGGGACATGGCCCTGCAATACGTCCAACCCTTCCGCGGTCAGGATTGAGCTTCAGATGCTGATTGATCCGCACAGCCGTCTCAGCAAATGGCTGCATTGGCTTTTCGAGATGAGCCTTGTGATCAAGGGCCTGCTGGCCTTTGGCGAAACCTTGGGCGGCCTTGGCCTGCTGCTGACGCCCAACGCCAAGATCATCAATTTCGTAGGCTGGCTGCGTGGTCATAACCTGACGCAGAACCCGGACGAGGATATGGCGCAATGGTTCCACAACCTGGCCGACATCTTCCCGATCCAGGTCCAGCACTTCTACGCGCTCTACCTCCTTGCCCACGGCGTGTTGAAATTCTTCATGGTCATCATGCTGGCCCGCCGCATCCTGTGGGGCTATCCCGTCGCGATGGCCATTCTGGCCGGTTTCGTGATCTACCAGACGACCGAATTCGTGACTCACGGTTCGATCGTCTTGCTTGGCCTGTCGTTC
>JBDSXE010000420.1:0-3435 GCA_039926325.1 Paracoccaceae bacterium
CAGAATGCTCCAGAGCTGCGGTAGCTCGTCCAGGCTGCTCTTGCGCAAAAAGCTGCCAATCGGAGTGAGGTACACCTTGGGGTCGGCCAGCAAATTACGACGCGGGTTCCAGCCTATTTTATTCAATTAATTTGAATCTGGATCGAACTGGCGTGGATCAAACGGGGACCTTAACACACGCCTGTCCACGATTCAGCAGCGCGTCTTTACCGGAGCAAAAATCTATTCAGGGAGCCCACGTTCGGGTAAGTTGGCTCAAAAGGTTCGCTATTTGGCGAAGGGGCTCCGACGCCGCGGGCGCACAGGGGTCGCATAATCTGCGGGATTGAAAGCCTGCCTTTGGCCAAACAACGGGTCACCGTCTATGCGTTCTGCCAGGCTATCGAGGTCAGCGTCAGAGACGCCACATTGCGCGAAGTGCTTGCGCCACCCATCCACCACTTTAATGACGCGTACGACAACGGCTGCGGCCTGCGCCGGGGTGTAGCCGAAAAGTTCGCACTGCGACATGGCATTGGAGAGCGTTGAGTCGCGCTGGTCATCCCCGACAATGAACTCCTGGTACCCCTGACCTGAATTCGTGGTCAGCACGTCGTAGGCAGGGGCCAGCCGATACTTTCCGTGGCGCGTCGGCTCGACCACCATGAGCGCGTGGTTCTTCTCGTGGTCATCGGTGTTGTCGATAAGGATGTTGAACACCATGCGGCGAAAGAGCTCCTGCATGTCGAGCAGGTTGAGGCCATCTTGTGCCACGCCGGCGCGCCGCAGCAACTGCGCCAGACCCGGGTAGCCCAGCTCCGGCTCCTGCCCTGCCACGGTCTCAGCGCGCAACGCGGTGCCGGCCGAGATGCAATGGATGCGCCGGGCGCCTTTTCTATCAAAACGACGCACAGCTAGCGCGTGCTCACCGACGAGCGGCACCACT
The DNA here is from genome assembly GCA_039926325.1 of Paracoccaceae bacterium. Lineage (GTDB taxonomy): Bacteria > Pseudomonadota > Alphaproteobacteria > Rhodobacterales > Rhodobacteraceae > Stagnihabitans. The sequence continues at coordinate 926 of JBDSXE010000420.1, forward strand.
CGCGTCTCGGCCACCGCGATGTCGGCCAGCTTGGCAAGGGTCATCGACGCGTGCTCGATGAGTGGCACGTCGATAGGCTCATTGTTGAAAAACTTGATGACCCACTGCTCACCAGCCATGTCGATGAGCGCCTTGGGCTTGGCGCCGCCGAAACTGCCGCCAGCGGCCAACAGCTTGCGTTCGATGTCGCTGACCGGCTCCTTGGCACTGACCTTGTGCACAATTTCGCTTAACGCTTGAGCTTGTGCAAGCCGCGGTAGCGGGCTTGTGGTGCGCGCAAGGTAGGCTTCGGCTGACGTTGATACGCCGAGTGCACCAAAGCGGTCGTCGCCGGCATAGAACAGATACTCCATGATGGACAAACGCGCAGGCCGGTCGAGGTATTGGATGACGCGCTCGCCCCAGCGGTCAGGTCGAGCGTCATCGACGGCACCGGCCGCCATGCCCTTCCATCGCGGCAGCTGTTCGATGTCAACGAGTAACAGGTCTTCGCTGAGGGGGAATCCACTGGCCAGCCAATCGGCACCATACTGAAGGGAAACTCCCTTGCCAGCGTCGACCAGCCTCAGCCTGCCAACGTAGCGCGGCGCAGCCGGGTCTGTGAGAAGCCACAGGTACAGGTTGTCGTGTCTCATGTGGCTTGATTCATTTGCGCTTGCTGCCGCATCGAGGCCTTTTTCAGCTTCGCCTGGGCCGTTGCGCGCACCCGCGCCTTGCCAAGTGTTTCAGCCTGACGCACGTCTAGCTCGAGCGCGCCCCGGTCTTCCTTTGGCGTTGCTAAAGTCGCCAGCGCTTGGTCGCGGCCAATGAGCCAAAGTGCGGTCGAAAGCACACCAAGGCTCACGCTGGGCTCGCCGGCCTCCAGGCGCAAAAGCGTAGGGACACTTATTCCAATGCGTTTCGCCCAAGTCTTGAGCGATTCTTTGCGGCGAAGCCTGGCAACTGCCAAGTCGGCCCCGAGCTGCTCAAGCGCAGCAACGGTCGATGGTGGCATCTGAGTGAGGGCGGAGGATGCTTTTGTCATAACATATAGTTTATCGTTAATTGCTAATTCAGTCAATTATATGTTATACTAGCAGTTCACGTTGTTATGTGCTTCACAGTTGCGACAGCTCGTTCAGGCTGCGCTGCACGCCAGCGCCACCAGCAATACCGGCACCGCCAAAACTACAGCGGCCGCCAAGGCCAGCAAAAGATCAAAAAACCGCTTCACAAGAATTTCATTTTTTTATTATCAGACATCGCCATCAACTTGCAGCCACTCTCTATTTGATAGCTGCTTGTGAAGGCATGACAAGGGCTAGCGTCCGATTTAATGTAATTATTTGGACTCTGACGGCCCGTTCGCCCAATTCTCCAAGCGCAATCCCGGCACCGGCTCGAATTCGCGGGTGTTGTTGGTCACCAGGATGGCGTTACATGCCAACGCGTGGGCGGCGATCATAGTGTCAAGTGCGCCTATCGGCTGGCCGCGTCGCTCCAGCGCGGCTCGCAAGTCACCGTAGTGCCAAATGGCAGAGGCATCGAAAGGGAGCACCTCCACTGCGGTCAAGAACATCTCCAGCGCGGTGCGATTACGTGCAGAACCACTTTTGGCCACACCAAAGGTCAACTCTGCCGCCGTCACGCTGGAAACACCGATTCTGCCCAAACGTTCCAGTCGGAAGCGGGCGAGCACCGCTGGCGGCCGGACATTGATCACATGGATACAAATATTGGTGTCCAGCATGTAGCTGATCAAGACGCAATCTCCTGGCGAACTTGCGCTGCGGGTTGGTCGCGACTGATCTGAAAACCAGGGTCGAAAGCGTCCAGTGCCGCGTCTAGCATTGCCCAAGGCTCGTTGACGGGAAGCAGCAAGACACCATTGCCGAAATGCCGCACAACGACCTCGACGCCCTCAAAGCGGTACTCTTTAGGCAAACGAACCGCCTGGCTTCGCCCCGACTGAAAAAGACGTGCAGTGTCCATACGCACTCTCCATGAATTTGGTAATCATCAATGATTACCACCACAACCCGCAATTGCAAACTTTATCCGGGTAGCAGGGAGGTCAGCTACCCCCGGCTACAATCCCGGCTGTCGCCGAGTTACTGAACAACTTGCAGGGCGACATTAAACCAATCTGCTAAAGCGTTCGCCAAGGCCCAAAAGCTGAAGCAGCGCGATCAACGTGTGATTTAACTTTTGGAGCCCACCCCCATGGCGAACGATTTTCTCTTTACCTCCGAATCCGTATCAGAAGGCCACCCCGACAAGGTGGCCGACCAGATTTCGGATGCCATCCTCGATGCCATCTTCAAGCAGGATCCGCTGTCGCGCGTTGCCGCTGAAACCCTGACCAACACCGGTCTCGTCGTGCTGGCCGGCGAGATCACCACCAACGCGCACGTTGACTACATCCAGGTGGCGCGCGACACCATCAAGCGCATCGGCTACGACAACACCGAATACGGCATCGACTACAAGGGCTGCGCGGTCATGGTCTGCTACGACAAGCAGTCCAACGA
>JBDSXE010000421.1:0-6793 GCA_039926325.1 Paracoccaceae bacterium
GACCACCGCCGTTTTGCCAACGCCAGCCTCGCCGGTCAGGATCGGGTTATTCTGCCGACGCCGCATCAGCACGTCGACAACCTGTCGGATTTCCTCATCGCGCCCCACAATCGGGTCGATCTTGCCATCGCGGGCCTGCTGCGTCAGGTCGGTGCAGAATTTCTTCAGCGCCTCCTCCTTCCCCATCGCAGCCGGGGCCATCGCACCGGATTCCTCGCCGGGCGCACCAGTGCCGACATGGCTGCCATCTGTGGCCCCCTGACCCTCTTCAGGCGAACCATTCACCGCATCGTTGAAATTTTCGGCCAGATCGTCCGGCTTGATCTTTTTGAACTCGCCCGAAATCCCGAACAGAATGTTCCGCAACGCTGGCGTCTTAAGCATTCCCAGCACAAGGAATCCCGTCCGCACCTGAGAGGCGTTGAACAGCAGCGATCCCCAAACCCACGCGCGTTCCGTCGCGTCCTCCAGATGTTCGGACAGATCGGAAATCGAGGACGCACCGCGCGGCAAGGCATCCAGCGCGCGCTGCATGTCACCGACAATCTTGCCAGGGTCCAGTTCGTAATGCGCGATGATGCGGTGCATGTCGCTGTTCTGGTTTTGCAGGATTTGGTGCAGCCAATGCACCAGCTCGACATAGGGGTTTCCGCGCAGCTTGCAGAATACGGTGGCTCCCTCAACAGCCTGATATGCAAGGCGGTCCAACTTGCCAAATAAGGCGACGCGGCTAATTTCGCTCATCTTTTCTTCTCCACTGTCCTAGAATTTTGATTGGCCGGGCGCTGTCGGTGCAGAACATGCGGCGGGGAAAGGTAAAGGTCATTGGCATCACTCGCACCCGCCCGGCGCATGCCGATCCAGGACGTGTGGCCCAGTGCCGTCTTGCTGCCCAAAACGGCGCGCGGCACGTCAGCCGCCCGCAGGATCACGTTCACATCCCAGTCCAGCGCGTCGCCGACATGGTTGCGAACAATCGCCTCCAGCCGTTCCAGTGATCCCTGACCGGGCAGCAAACGCTTGTAATCGGACAGGTTCAAAGGTCCGACCAGAATGCGGAATTTCGACGCCCGCGACCACACGCGCGTTCCAATCGAAGTGCTGCGACCCAGACCGGCGGGCTTGCCCAACTGCCAGCGGTCGTCCGGTTCCAGATCCAGCCACGCACCGATGAACTGCTGCAAATGCACCGGGGCGGCAAAGAATGCCGACAGGATCGACACCAGCCCCTCGGCCGTTTTGGTGCCCGAAGCCAAATGCCCCGCGAAATGGCGCTTGGCCATATCGGGCATTTCGTCCCGGTCGCGCATCCCTTTGCCGTTATAGCCTGAAAGCGCGGCCACCTTGCGTTCAAACGGGTCTTGCTCTGGCCGGTCAAAACTGGTGGCCGGTTGCCCCGCCGACCAACTGCGGAAAAACAGCCCCATCAGCCGGTGAGTGAACATGTCGGCAAAGGCCAGGAACGTCGTATCCCGCTCATTCCGCCGCCGATTCCGGGCATATTCCGTCAGGTGCAGCGGCAGCGGCCCCTGCGGCCCGAACAGGCCAAAACTCCGGTTCGTCAGCCGCACCACGCCGTTCTTGTCCGGCCCAAACGCCGCGATGGTTGATGTCGGAAACGCCAGCTCTGCCTCTTGTCCCAGCCGCACCGGATCTTGCGCGGCACGGCGCGACGTCCCAAGCCGGGGACGGTCGCCGTGATGCGCTTCGATCACCCGAAGCGCCTGAAACAGATGAAAGCTTTGCGGATTGGCCAGAAGCTGCGCGTAATGCGTCAGATCATCCGGCCGAGCCCGCTTTCCGGTCTCCATCGGGTAATTTCTCCGCGTTGTTGGGTGGTCAAAACGGTTTCGGTAAACGAATTGATCGTTACATATTTGCGGAAAAACCGCTCCAGCACCGAGGCCAGCACATATACGCCAGAGCCGTCGAAAAAGCTCTCGTCGAAATCAAGCTTGATCTCCAACCCTCTGACAGCAGTTGATAAAACTTCGTCCGTCATTCGTCGCACGATGGGCCGGGTCGTCACCCCACGCAGCGCCTCCAGCTGTTTGGCAATCACCCGGTCGCCTGCGGGCGCGTAAAGCCCGATCAATTCGCGCAAGGCTTCCGCCCCACCGCGTTCGCTGGTCCCGTCCGAGATCGACAGGTAGTTCAGACTCAGATGGCTGATCAGCCGCCACGCCGTCTCCCCCTGCGCGATGGTGGGTCGCGGACGAGTGGGCGTCACGATGGTGTTGATCCCCAGCACCGGACCGCCATCGGGCAGATGGAACGCATCTTTGCCCGCCGTCGACAGCAGCAAGGGCAGATCGCGGTTGGTACAAAGGCCAGTTACAGAAAGCTGCGTCAGGTCGGCGGCATAGGGGGCCTGCATGCTGTCGACCAGCGAGACGTAAACCTCTGACCCCAGATACGACGTCCGCACCCCGCGCAGCCGCTCCTTTTCATTCCGCTGCCGCATCCGGCGGTGGATCGTGTAATAGGCCGGATGGTTTTCGCCCGCTGCCGTGATATCGGTCGCGGAATAGAACGGACGAAACTCGGTTTCTTCGTTGTTCTTGCCGGAAATCCCAACCACCCGGTCAATCGCAAACACCTCGTAATCCAAGGGCGCGGTGCGGTTCGGCGTCACATATTGTTCGGTGTCAGAATTCGTCATGTGGATGCGGTCGAATTGCCGTTCAAACAGATTGACCGCGGGCACCGCGTTCAGAACAAACGTCTCTTTCCGCACGCACGCGCCATTGTCCGGCAAACTGTCCGCCAGCAGCAGATACAGATCGACATCCACCGCATCGGCCCGCTTCATCGCAGGCAGCATGCCCGTCAGTTCCACGAAATGAAACCGCTCTGGCATCGCGAAATATTCCTGCAACAGCCGATAGCCATCGAACGACCGCCGAGGGGTCGGCAACATCGCCTCTTCGCGGCCAAAGCCTTTGGGCGTCGATGTCGCACCGGGCAATGCCTGCGTCCAGTCGGCTCTACGATCGGTAGACCGCCCGACCATGCCGGCAACCTTGGTCGACAGTGCTTCATGCAGCACCCACGCCTCTGCCCCTTGCCCCGTCAGATGCAGTGTCAGCGCGTTCATCGGCAACGCGCTCATCATGCCGCCGTCGCGCCGCTTGATCCGCAACCGGATGCCCGCCCGCGCCGGACTGTCCCGGCCGACACCAGCGGCAACCAGACCACCACGGCTGTCGATATACTCCGCCTCTGCAATCTCTACCGGCCACAATGTCATGTCGGCAGCAGTGCGGAACAGGCACGCCGTCTGCTCGCCATCCACTGCGCGCGACCGCAAACGACTGCCGCGCGGCATCACAAAGCCCTCTTTGACCCCAGCATTGCCAAGGTCAGGCTCGAATCCCACCACCATCATCGACGGCGTAGGGGCCAGAAAATGCGGATAGACGATCTCTAACAGGTTCGATGTGAACGCAGGAAACTGCATCTCCAGCGCCAATTGCACACGAGCCGACAGAAACGCCGTGCCCTCCAGCAGCCGCTCGACATAGGGGTCAAGGACTTCCATCCCCTCCATCCCCAACCGCGCCGCGATCTTGGGATAGGCCTGCGCGAATTCCGCCCCCATATCCCGCAAGAAGGCAAGTTCGGTCTCGTAATGGGACAGCAGGCGGGTATCCATGCTAGCCCGCCCGTTCCAGCGAAACCTGACCTGTGGTCACATCAACGGACGACCGCAAATACAACTCGATCGGGATCGGCTCGGCCCACATATCGGCGCGAATATCGAACGAGATGATCGTATCACGAGAGATGTTCTGACTGCGAATTTCGACATGGGCAGAGCCCTTGCGGATACGCGGCTCGAAATTCTCGATGGCGAAGGCGATGCTTTTACGGATCAATTGGGCACGGTCCTTGGCGGCGAAATCGCCCGCCACATCCTTGACGCCGTAGTTCAGCACCGATTTGGCGGCCAGCGGATGTCGTGCTGCATCGATCCAGCCGTCGTTGTTGTTGGTGTTCAACAGCCACGACAGATCGCGCTGCACAATCTCGCGCAGGCGGCGAATGTCGATGACCCTCGCGTCGCGGGATTCGGTCAGATTGGTCGGGTCTTCATCGGTCAAGCGGTCCAGCAGACTTGGCTGCAACCGCTCGGACATCATTTTGTCCGCCATGCCAGCCCCTAACCCGCTGCCGCGGCATCGAATTTGATCAGCCGCGCATCCAAAAGCGCAACATCCCCGGCATCGGTGGACAACAGCCGCTGCCCGGTTCCCACAAAGGTGTCCGAACCGACATCAGCCCACGACGTCGCCCGCGCCAGTTTCTCGGCATGGGTGCCAGTTTGGCCAGAACCCGGATAGCGTGTTGGCACCAGCGCCACGACCGAACCTTCGTTGGCCAGCCGTATATTCGCCGCCGTCCACACTGCATCGCGCAGATCGGTCGGCGGGTCGAACGTGATCGAACTGATTTGCCCGAAAGGCAGCCAGAAATAGCGGCCGTTCACAATAGCCTCCAGCACCGGACCAAAACGCATGTCGGCGTCGGCGATCCATTCGAACGGAATACCGTCCATGTCGCCAGTGGTCGCGGGGGCAGCGTCAAACGCCTTGCCGCGCAGTTCGGCCGCCGCAGCCACCTCGCCCTGCGCTTGCATCTTTTGCGCCTCGATCAGCCAGGCCAGCCATTCTTGCGGCTCGCCAAACACCAAGGGTGCCTTGTCACCGGCGAATACCTTTTCCCGGTAGACTTCGCAGATGATCGCCTCGCGGTAGGCTTGCGTCATTTGCAGCGCACCGGGGTCCAGTTCACCGCATACTTTCAACTGACGGATCGCACGGTTCCAGTCGCCCTGAATGCACAGCAGTTGAAACAGAAAAATCCGCAGTTTCACATCGGCCGGCTTGGCCCGCACCAGTGCCTGCAGCGCAGCAAGCGCCGCATCCGGGTCACCGGATTTCAGATGTTCTTCGGGCGTCATATGCGGCAGCTCCAGCAGCAGAATGCCTTCCGGCGCGAGGCAAAATAACCTCGCGCCGCAAGAAAAATCAGATCAGCCCACTTCGCCGGTGGCCAGATCCCATTTGAAGTCTTTGTACTTGGTCAGCTTGCCAGTCTTGATGTCCGTCGCCTTGTATTCGACTTCGATCGCGTTGTACTTGATCGCCCACTTTTCTTTCGGAACGCTTTCCTCGGAACCGTCGACGCCATAGCTTTGCAGGTAGCAATCCTTGATCTTCCAGATCAGGTAGGGCTCCAGACCTTTGGACGCGCTGTCGCCCGCCCGGCACATGTGGATTTCGATTTCCTTGCGGTAGGTGCCGTTGGCGACCGATAGCATCAGCTGCATCGAAGCTTTGCCCAGTTCAGATTCCAGTTCGACCATCTTGAACACAGATTTGCCGAAGCCGCGCTGTGCCGAGCCGCCTTCTTCTTCACTGACGCGCTCCACGCTCCAGGACAGGCTGGACACGACGAGCCAATCGGTGTGCGACTTCTCGGTGGCGTCGCCTTTGATGTCGTTGATATTCACGAACATTGTTGCGGGCATTTCAGAACTTCCTCTCTATAATTTGCCTTGCGGCGGTTGATAATCGTCACTTCGACTTGCGGAACCCTGCCGGATCAAGCGCCTTTTTCAGACGGCAACTTGGAAACCAGACGCAGAGAAACCGAAAGACCTTCCAGCTGGTAATGTGGGCGCAGGAAGAATTTAGAGGAGTAGTAGCCGGGGTTGCCCTCGACCTCCTCAACTACGACTTCGGCTGCGGCCAGCGGCTTGCGCGCCTTTTCGGCTTCGGACGAAATCTCAGCATTGTAGTCGACGTATTTGTTGATCCAATCCTGCAGCCAAGCCTGCATGTCGTTGCGGCTCTTGAACGAACCGACCTTGTCGCGGACCATGCATTTCAGGAAGTGGGCGAAACGGCAGGTGGCAAAAAGATAGGGCAGACGTGCCGCAAGGTTGGCGTTAGCTGTCGCGTCCGGATCGTCGTATTCGGCGGGCTTGTGCAGGGATTGCGCCCCGATGAAGGCCGCCACGTCGGTGTTTTTGCGGTGGATCAACGGCATCATGCCGTTTTTCGCCAGTTCCGCTTCACGACGGTCGGAAATCGCGATTTCCGTCGGGCATTTCTGGTCGATGCCGCCATCGTCGGTCGGAAAGGTGTGCGACGGCAGATTTTGCACTGCGCCGCCCGATTCCACGCCGCGAATACGCGAGCACCAGCCGTATTCCTTGAACGACCGGTTGATATTCACGGCCATGCCATATGCTGCATTGACCCAACCATACTTAGAATGGTCGGAACCGTCAGTTTCTTCTTCGAAAGCAAAGGCTTCTACCGGGTCAGTTTTCGATCCGTAGGGCAGTCGCCCCAAAAAGCGCGGCATTGCTAGACCGACGTATTTGCTGTCCTCAGCTTCACGCAAAGACGTCCAGCCGGCATATTCCGGGGTCTGAAAAATCTTGGTCAGATCGCGCGGGTTGGCCAGTTCTGACCAGCTGTCCATCTGGAACAATGCCGGATTGGCACCGGTGATCAGCGGAGCGTGGGCCGATGCCGCGATCTTGGCCATTTCACCCAGCAGTTCAACGTCCGGCGGCGAGTGGTCAAAGTAATAGTCGGCGACCAACGTGCCATAGGGCTGACCGCCCAACTGGCCAAATTCTTCTTCGTAGACCTTCTTGAAAATCGGTGACTGATCCCAGGCGGTGCCTTTGAACTTCCGCAGGGTTTTGGACATGTCCTTTTTGGAAATGTTCATCACCCGGATTTTCAGCATCTCGTCGGTTTCGGTGTTGTTGACA
>JBDSXE010000422.1:0-6093 GCA_039926325.1 Paracoccaceae bacterium
GCATGTGACGGAATTCTTCCACCCGAGGGCGGAGGAAATCATCGGCATGATGCCCGCGCGTCTGGGTGCCAGACTTGACGCCAGTGCCAAATGGACCGCCCGCATCGACCGCCTGTTCAACAAGGGCCGCAGACTGCGTTCGGACGGGCTGCTGGCCTATGTGATGCTGTACACGCTCAGCGGGCTGAAATCCCGTCGTCGCCGCAGTTTTCGCCATAGGCAGGAGCAGGCGCATCTTGCGCTTTGGCTGGAGACGGCGCTGGGGTATCTGCCGCGCTATGACCTTGCGGTCGAGGTGATCAGATGCCGCCGCCTGATCAAGGGCTATTCCGACACCCACGCGCGCGGTCTGTCCAAATTCGACCGGGTGATGGCGGGAATTGCCTTGGTTGCCCGCCGCGACGACGCCGCCGATTGGGCACGACGGTTACGCGAGTCGGCGTTGCAGGATGAAGAGGGCCGCGCGCTTGACGGGGCGCTGCTGACCATCGCCAGTTTCAGCTGACTTGCGATTGCTTTTTTCCAAATACTCCCGCCGGAGGCTCTTAACACGCGCAAGGACCGCCACTCATCAATCCCTTCGGACTTTCTTCGTTTGGGTCAGCGAAGAAAGACCACTCATCAAGCCCTTCGGCCTTTCTTCGTTTGCGTTAGCGAAGAAAGACCGAAGGGATTGATGAGCGGTTTGTTCAAATCAATCCCAAACCGCGCTAACCTGCCAGCGCGCGATAGGTGCCGTTCCAGTAGATCAGCGCGCCCTGCCCCGCATTGGTCCGGATCGACAGCACACGACCGATCACGATGGAATGGGTGCCACGGTCGATCATCTCATCCACCGTGCAGTCGAATGCCAGCGGCGCGTCGGTCAGTGTGCGGACGCCACCGACCCCGGTGATCCAGTCCGCGCCATCATAGCGGGCGGCCCCCCGCGCGCCGGCAAAACCCGAGAACTGCTCTGCAACGCGCTGGTGGCTTGCCCCCAATGCTGACCAGCCGAATGCGCCATAGCTTTTGAGCAGCGGCCAGCTTGACGATGCCCGGTTGACGCAAGCCAGCACCATCGGCGGCTCTGCCGTCAGCGAGATGCCGGACGTAACCACAAGGCCGGAAGCGTCCTCGCCCGACCCCATCGTGATCAGGCTGCAGCAGCCCAGAAAGCCGCGCATTGCCGCCTTGAAATCTTGTGCTGTCGGGTCCATGTCGCCTCCACTTCACAGCCAGATAAGCCAAAGCTGCCCCGCTTTCCAGTTCCCTGAGTGCCAGTGGTTTACGTCGCCGCGTCTGGTGCGTAGTCTGCCCAAGCTCAATCAGCCCAGTTCCGAATCCCAGAGGCCGCATGTCAGACCAAGATCAAGGCTACCGCGTTCTCGCCCGTAAATACCGGCCGGAGACTTTTGCCGATCTCGTCGGGCAAGAGGCCATGGTACGAACGCTGAAGAACGCCTTTGCGGCAGACCGGATCGCCCATGCGTTCATCATGACCGGCATTCGCGGGACAGGTAAGACCACGACGGCGCGGATCATTGCCAAAGGGCTGAACTGCATCGGGCCAGATGGTAAAGGCGGGCCTACGACCGAGCCTTGTGGTGTGTGCGAGCCGTGCAAAGCGATTGCCGAGGGGCGGCATGTCGATGTGCTGGAAATGGATGCGGCCAGTCAGTCCGGCGTGCAGAACATCCGCGATGCCATTATCGACACGGTGTCCTATCGCGCCGCCTCTGCCCGTTTCAAGGTGATCATCCTTGACGAAGTTCACATGCTAAGTACCCCGGCCTTCAACGCGCTGTTGAAGACGCTGGAAGAACCGCCGTCCCATGTGAAATTCATCCTCGCCACGACTGAAATTCGCAAGGTTCCGGTGACAGTTCTTAGCCGGTGTCAGCGGTTTGACCTGCGGCGGATCGAGCCCGAGGTGATGCTGACCCTGCTGCGAAAGATCTCCAACGCTGAAGGCGCGCAGATCACCGACGCGGCACTGGCGCTGATCACGCGGGCGGCGGAGGGGTCGGCGCGGGATGCAACGTCCTTGCTGGACCAGTCGATTTCCAACGGCGCAGGTGAGACGACTGCCGAACAGGTTCGGGCCATGCTGGGGCTGGCGGACCGGGGGCGTGTGCTGGACCTGTTCGATCTGATCATGAAGGGGGCGGCACCGCAGGCTTTGGCAGAGCTGGCCGGGCAGTATTCAGATGGGGCGGACCCCTTGGCGGTGCTGCGCGATCTGGCAGAGATCACGCATTGGGTTTCGGTCATCAAAATCACGCCAGAGGCTGCCGAAGACCCGACGACGCCACCGGACGAGCGGGCGCGTGGGCTGGATATGTCCATGCGGTTGCCGATGCGGGTGCTGTCGCGGATGTGGCAGATGCTGCTGAAGGCGCTGGAAGAGGTGCCGCTGGCCCCGAACGCGATGATGGCCGCAGAGATGGCGGTAATCCGCCTGACCCATGTCGCCGACCTGCCGGACCCCGAAACACTGATCAAGCGGTTGCAAAGCCAGCCGCAACCAACGGGCGGCGCACCTGCGGGCGGAGGTGGCGGTGGCACAGTGCATGGGCCGATGATGCGGATGGCGCCCTCAGCGCCGACGCGGGGGCCGAGTATGCAGGGTGGGCAGGCGCTGGCGTTGGCGGAGGCTCCACTGGCGGTTTACGTGACGTTCGATCAAGTCGTGGCGCTGATCCGTGAAAAGCGCGACATGCGGTTGCTGGTCGAGGTGGAAACGACGTTGCGGCTGGTGCGCTATTCGCCGGGGCGGATCGAGTTTGAGCCGACTGTTGCTGCCGCACCGGATCTTGCCGCGCGGCTGGGTCAGCGATTACAGGGCTGGACCGGCGGGCGCTGGGGCGTTTCGGTCGTATCGACGGGCGGTGCGCCCACGATTACAGAGGTGCAGGATCAGGATTTGGTGACGTCGAAGGCCGAGGCGATGACCAATCCGTTGGTGCAGGCGGTCATGTTGGCGTTTCCGGGGGCGAAGATATCCGAGATTCGCACGATGGAATCGATGGCGGCATCGGCAGCGGTGGAAGCCCTGCCGGAAGTGGAAGATGAATGGGATCCGTTCGAGGACGAGTGAGGGTAAAATGCTGAAAGGTTTGGGCGGTCTGGCGGGTCTGGGTGATCTGCCGAAAATGATGAAAGCCGCGCAGGAAGCGCAGGGCAAGTTGGCAGAGTTGCAGGAGCAACTGGCGAAAATCGTGGTGATGGGCGAGTCCGGTGGCGGGCTGGTCAAGGCGCGTGCGACGGCCAAAGGGGAGGTGACTGGGCTGGATATCGACCCGTCGATCCTTGTGGCATCCGAGAAAGAGGTGGTCGAAGATCTGATCATCGCGGCGATCAGGGACGCCCAAGGTAAGGCGGCGGCGCGGAGTCAGCAGGAAATGAGCAAGCTGGCTGAGGGGTTGGGATTGCCGACGGATATGAAGCTGCCGTTCTGACGCGGGCTGCTTGTTGGGCCGGCGAATGGGGGTTTCACACCCCCAAGCCCCCGTGGGATATTTGTGAAAAGATGAAACGAAATTTTAATCAAATTGCTCTGAAAGGCTGAGGATGCAGCAGACGCCGCGCGATATCGAACAGCTGATCGACCTGATGGCACGGTTGCCGGGGCTGGGGCCACGGTCGGCGCGGCGCGCTGTGCTGGCGATGCTGAAGAAGCGCGAGGGGCTGATGGCGCCTTTGGCGCAGGCGCTGGCGGGGGTGGCGTTGTCAGCAAGAGACTGCAAGGTTTGCGGCAATATCGGTACGGCAGACCTGTGCGCGATCTGTGCCGACGACGCGCGGGCGACGGGCGAGATTTGCGTGGTCGAAGACGTGGCCGACCTGTGGGCGATGGAACGCAGCCGCGCGTTCAAGGGGCGGTATCACATTTTGGGCGGCACCCTGTCGGCGCTGGACGCCGTGGGGCCGGAGGAGTTGCGGATACCGGCTTTGCTGGAACGGATTGTCGGCGAGAGTATTCAAGAGGTCATTCTGGCGCTGAATGCCACCGTGGACGGCCAGACGACCGCGCATTACATTGCGGACGCACTGGCGGCGGCGCAGGTCAAAATCACCTCATTGGCGCAAGGTGTGCCGATTGGCGGAGAGCTCGACTATCTGGACGATGGCACGATAGGTGCTGCGCTGCGGGCGCGGCGGGGAATTTAGCGCGGGTTTTGTTCAAGCGAGCAGGATCTGCGCGTCCAACCCCCCGGTTGTCCTTATATGCCACAAATTCAGCACGTCTGCGCCGAAATCGAAAACGACAGTGCCCGCACGCACGGAGGCAAATTCTGCCACGACTTCGGCGACAGTCATCACCGCACCACCCCACAGATCAGAACTAAGCGAGACGAAATCATTGGCGTGCAGGTCAATAATCTTGTCGTTGCCGTCGCCCATATTGAAGATGAACTCGTCGGCGCCCTTGTTGCCAGTAAGCCTGTCTTGACCCGCCCCGCCCGTCAGCACGTCGGCGCCGTTGCCGCCCCTCAGGTCGTTTGCCAGTTCGTTGCCGATCAGGATATCGTTACCTTTGCCGCCTAACGCATTCTCGATCTCTGCACCGACGGCGATCGACAGATTGTTGGTATAACCGCCCACGCTGCTGAAATGGCCGTCGTTCAGGTCGATCACCTGAGCGGCCGTGAAGCCTGACAAGTTGATGGTGTCGGTGCCTGCACCATCCCATATACAGAGCAGCGGGTCGGCGTTGGTGGCAAAGTTGTAAGCACCGCCGAGCGCACTGTGGAACCCGTAAGTGTCATTGCCGGCGCGCGTGGCGTGATTGACGCCGTAAAGCTGCTGGACGGCGTAGATGTCGTACATCATCAGCGTATCGGGATAGGAATTCGGCGAATTCCACTCGGTATCCGTGGCGAAGAAATAGCTCATCACCGAATATTGCGCGCTGTCCTGAACGAATTGCGCGCTGTTGTGATAGGTGATGCTGACATCCGGACCGGCATTATAATCGCCGGGGTGGGCCAAACCCATCGCATGGCCCAGTTCGTGCAAGAAAACATACTGATCATAGCTGCCAATGTGCAGATCGGTTTTGCTGACGTATGCTTTGTTTACCCAAAGATCGCCTGCAACCTTGGTCGGGCCCGCCTCGCCAGGGTCAGGGTAATAGGCGTAGGCGCCTGCCCCGTCAAATCTTGACGTGTAACCACCCATCAGGATGGTGGCATTGTTGGTGGTGCTGCCGGGATTGACCTGTTTGAAAGTGATGTTGGCTACGTCGGAATAGTCAGCCAAGGCGACTTTTGCAGCGGCGATTTGCGCGAAAGTCAGGACGGAGTATGGCGCAACATTGCCACTGGCATCAGTGGCGGGACCGGACGCACGTACGCCCCAGGTGACGACCGTGGCAGTGGCGGGAGTGGCGGCCCATGAACTGCCGACGCGGTAGATGTTGGCGGCACCCAGTTCCACGCCAAAACTCGGGCGGTCGCCTTTGGTCATGGCAAGCCCGTAGTGACCATCTGGGGCGGCGGCGAGGGCAGAAACCTCGACATAGTAGCTGCCAGAGGTTGTGGCCTGAAAGGTAAGGCTACTGGATCTACCGGGGCCGCCGTCGTCATCTTGTGCCAGAATAGCGCCGCTTGCATCGTGGAGGGTCAGGAACGTGTCAGTGACACCGCTGTCAACCGCGCCAAGCCCGACCGCGCCAAAGCTGTAGGTGGTGTCGGCGGTCAGCGTAACCTGCACCCAGTCGCTGGTGCCCTGATCCAATTGGCCCCAAAACTCATCTCCGGCCGCCATTTGATAGGTGGTTGCAGAGGTGTCGGCAGCGTCGGTACTTTCGATGATGGTGGTCAAGATATCCTCCAAATACCTGCAACACTATGAGTCAAAGCCCGCGCAACAGCCTTTCCGGTGGGCTGAGGCATACACACAGCCGCTAATCAGTCAATATTTCCGGCACTGAGTCATAGCGATATGTCGGCCGATTGGTGCGGAAACGACAACGCCCGCACCAATCGGCGCGGGCATTTTATCGCCGTCAGGCGGATCGGATCAGTCTTCGTCGTCTTCGTCTTCTGCGTTCGGCAAGTTGAAGAAGCTTTCGGCATCCGAGAAGTCGGCGGGTTTGTCTTCACGCGC
>JBDSXE010000423.1:0-2775 GCA_039926325.1 Paracoccaceae bacterium
CGAATATTCGGAAATGGCCAATCTCGTGCGCGACACCGGTGGCGTCATCTTGCCGATGTTCAACGATTTCGTCGAGATCGTCGCGGACAACGTGGGCGGCTGGCAGCTGGATGCCAACCAGGAAATGATGAACGGCAAGGCGCTGGTCAAGTGCTGGCTCAAGGCCTGATCCGTGCATCCGATCCTTAAATTGGTGGCTCAGCGTCTTGCGCTGGGCCTGTTGCTGTTGTGGGCGGTTTCGGCCCTGATCTTTTTCGGGGTCGAGGCGCTGCCCGGCGATGCGGCGCAGGCGATGCTGGGGCAGTCGGCGACGCCGGTTGCTTTGGCCAACCTGCGCGAACAGATGGGGCTGAACGACCCGTTGCTGTCGCGCTATGTCCACTGGCTAAGCGGATTTGTGACCGGCGATCTGGGCAAGGCGATGTCGAATGGCGAGGATATCGCCAAGGCGATCGGCAAACGGCTGGGCAACACGATGTTTCTGGCGTTCTGGGCGGCGATCATTGCTGTTCCGCTGGCGATTACGCTGGGGCTGCTGGCGGCGCGCTATAACGGGCGCTGGCCGGACCGGCTGATTTCAGGCGTGACGCTGGCGACGATTTCGCTGCCGGAGTTCGTGGCGGGCTATCTGGTTTTATATGTGCTGGCGGTGAAGCTGCACCTGTTGCCGTCGATGGCGATGATCTTTCCCGGTATGGGGGTGTTTGAGCGGTTGCACGCCATCATCCTGCCGGTGATTGTGCTGGTGATGGTGGTGCTGGCGCACATGATGCGGATGACGCGGGCCGCCATTCTGAACGTGATGCAATCGGCCTATATCGAGACGGCCGAGTTGAAGGGGCTGGGGCCGCTGGCGGTGATCTGGAAACACGCGTTTCCGAACGCGATTGCCCCCGTGGTCAACGTGGTGATGCTGAACTTGGCCTATCTGGTGGTGGGCGTTGTCGTGGTCGAGGTGGTCTTTGTTTATCCCGGCATGGGGCAGTTTCTGGTCGATCATGTCACCAAGCGCGACTTGCCGGTGGTGCAGGCCTGCGGGATGATCTTTGCCGCCGTCTATATCTCGTTGAACATACTGGCGGACGTGATCTCGATCCTTGCCAACCCTAGGCTGAGGCACCCGAAATGAGGCGCATACCGATATCGGCACTGATCGGGTTGGTGATTACGGGCGCGTTCTTTTTCGTGGCGCTGACGGCGCAATGGATCGCACCCTACGGCATTGCAGAGGTGATGGGCGGGGTCTGGGATCCGATATCCCGCGAACACTGGCTTGGCACCGATGCCATCGGGCGCGATCTGCTGACGCGGATGATTTATGGCGCACAGGTCACGATATTCGTGGCGACCTGCGCGACGATCCTGTCATTCACAATGGGGTCGATCCTGGGGTTTACGGCGGCGACGGCGGGCGGCTGGGTCGATCAGGTCATGTCGCGGATCGTCGATCTGGTGATGGCGGTGCCGACGCTGATCTTGGCGCTGGTGATCCTGACGGCGCTGTCGGTGACGGTGCCGACGCTCATCATCGTGATGGGCGTTCTGGATTCGACGCGGGTCTACCGGTTGAGCCGGGCTGTCGCGGTGGACATCACGGTAATGGACTACGTCGAGGCGGCGCGGCTGCGGGGCGAGGGGCAAACGTGGGTGATATTCCACGAGATTTTGCCGAATGCACTGTCGCCGCTAGTGGCGGAACTGGGGTTGCGGTTCATCTTTGCGGTGCTGTTTATTTCCACCCTTTCGTTCCTCGGGCTGGGTGTGCAGCCGCCACTCGCGGATTGGGGCGGGCTGGTGAAAGAGAACGCGACGGGGTTAGTGTACGGGATACCCGCCGCTTTGGCCCCGGCAGTCTGCATCGCGGTTCTGGCGATTTCGGTGAACCTTGTGGCGGATTGGGTGCTGTCGCGCACCACCAGTCTGAAAGGCGGACGTGGTGGTTGATATGCTGGACATCCGCAATCTTCGGATTGAAGCGACCTCTTATCCGCCGGGTGAAGCGCCGCGCCATGTCGTGCTGGTGGATGACGTTTCGGTGTCGGTCGCCAAGGGTCGCGTTTTAGGGCTGATCGGCGAGTCAGGGGCGGGCAAATCGACCATCGGGCTTTCGGCGATGGCTTATGGTCGGGGTGGCGTGCGGCTGACGGGGGGGCAGATTCTGTTCAACGGGCGTGACATTCGTGGTGCGGATGCGGCGGGTCTGCGGAAGATGCGCGGGCATGAGGTGACTTATGTCGCGCAATCGGCGGCGGCGGCATTCAATCCAGCGTGGCGGCTGATGGATCAGGTGATTGAGACGTCGCTTCTGCATGGGTTGATGAGCCGGGCTGAGGCCGAAAAACGGGCGGTGGAGCTGTTCCGCAAGTTGGGCCTGCCAAACCCGGAAACCATCGGCCAACGTTATCCGCATCAGGTGTCGGGCGGGCAGTTGCAGCGGGTGATGACGGCGATGGCACTGTGCCCGAAGCCTGACCTGGTGGTGTTTGACGAGCCAACGACCGCGCTGGATGTCACCACGCAGATCGACGTGCTGGCGGCGATCAAAGATGCGATCCGGGATACTGGGGTGGCCGCGTTGTACATCACACATGATCTGGCCGTGGTGGCGCAGATTGCGGACGATATTCTGGTGCTGCGCGGTGGCAAGAAGGTCGAATACGGGACGACGGACGAAATCATCAACCGGCCGCAGCAAGTCTATACGCAGGCGCTGGTGTCGGTGCGGTCGATTGACCATACTGAAAAGGTGTCCTCAGTGCCGGTTCTGACAGTGCA
>JBDSXE010000424.1:0-3971 GCA_039926325.1 Paracoccaceae bacterium
TTACCTCTTTCTTCGGCGTCGCGGATGGGCATTGGCAGTGGACCGAAGAGCCGCCTGCCACCTACGATTCCAGCTACGGTGTCTGGCGCGATTTTTGTCCGCACTGCGGTAGTCAGATGGCCTATCGGAACAGCAGAAATTCCGGCGAAATCCATTTCTACGCCGCATCGCTGGACGATCCGACCGCGTACGCGCCGACCCAACATGATTTCAGCGAGGAAATGCTGCCGTGGGTGCATCTGCAGGATGGATTGCCGCGCAAATGACGCCGATCCGTGCAGTGCCGCCGTACGACTGGAACCTGCTGCTGGCGTTGATCCAACGGGCGTTTGCTGGAATGACAGGGCGGATCGACCCGCCGTCGTCGCTCCACCGCCTGACAGCAGAAGGCATCGCGCAACAAGCCGAGGATGGCGAAGTTTGGGTGATCGGCGTGCCCGCAGTGGCGTGTATGTTTCTGACATTAAAACTCGGTCGACTATATCTGGGAAAGCTGGCGGTGGAACCAGAATTGCAGGCGCGTGGTTATGCCAAGGCGCTGGTAAACTTGGCGGAGGCGCGGTGTCGCGTGCTAGGTCTGCCAGTGCTGGAGCTGGAAACGCGGGTCGAGTTGGTGGAAAATCATACGGTTTTTCAGCGACTTGGGTTTGTGGAAAGCGGGCGGAAGGCGCATGAGGGGTTTGACAGGGCAACCTCGATCACCTTTGGCAAGCAGATCATTTGACAGGGGAATAGCGTGGCGGAGTTAAAGCTTTTGACGATCTGCGGCGCGCTGCGTGCTGCGTCTACCAACCGGTTACTGGTGAAAGAGGCTGTGCTGGCGTTCGGGCCGGCCAGCATGGTGGAGGCCAATCTGCGCTTTCCGCTGTTTGATGAGGATATCGAGACGGGGCCGGGGATTCCGCAAGAGGTTCAGACGCTTGCGGATCAGATCGCGGCGGCGGACGCGGTGGTGATTTCGACACCAGAATACAACAAGGCGTTGCCAGGGGTGCTTAAAAACGCGCTGGATTGGGTCAGCCGCACCAAAGGCATTACCTGGCGCGGCAAGGCGGTGGCGATCATTTCGGCGGCGGATGGCAGGGGCGGCGGTGACAGGTCACAGTTTTCCCTGCGGCTGGCGATGGTGCCGCTGATGGCCAGAGTGTTGCCGGGGCCAGAGGTCATGGTCGCCCATTCGCGCGAAGCGTTCGATGAACAGGGCAAGTTGAAAGATGCCCATTACGTCAAGGCGTTGGCAGAGCTGATGGCGCTGTTGCGGACAGAAGCAGCGCGCAACTAGGCGATCACAGGTCCAGTAGGCCGGGCAGCTCTGTCATGCTGGTGAACAGGATCGCGCCAGCCGCTGCCAGCAACCGGCTGCCATGTGGAGCGTAGCCAAAACAGCGCATCCCGGCGGCGGCGGCGGCGCGTGCGCCGGTAGGACTGTCCTCGATCACCGTACAGGTTTCGGGATCGACGCCCATGATCGCAGCGCAATGCAGATACAGGTCGGGTGCCGGTTTAGGTCGGCCCATCGCCTGCCCTGAAAAGGTGCGCCCGTGGAACCGTGCCAGCAGCCCCTTATGCTGGCCCATCGTGATTTCCATCTTCCGCGGACTGCCGTTCGACCCCATCGCATAGGGCACCGCAGCAGCATCCAGCGCATCCAGCACCGCTTCAATGCCTGGGATCAGCGGGGTGCCAAGCGCGAGTTTGGCATACAGTTTTTCGTAGAAACCTTCGACCCAAGTGTCGGGCAGGTCCGCGCCCAGACCTCGTGCCTTTTTGAAGGCGTCGTGCATTGTGCCGCCAAGCAGCTCTGTTTCAAGCTGGTGCGAGGTCATCGTCAAGCCGTGACTGGCAAGATCAACGGCCAGTAGGTCAAAGGCCAGCGGTTCAGAATCCACCACCACGCCATCACAGTCAAAAATCACGGCGGCGGGTTTCATGGGGCTCTCAATATGGTGACGATGGTATCGCCATAACGGCGCTGATCCAGTTGGTCAAACCCCGATGGCGGAAGGGGCTTGGTGCTTTCCTCCCAGACTATCAACGCCTCTGGAGCGACCCAGTTGCCTGCAATTGCAGCAGTCATGGAAAGTTCGCCAAGCCCTTTGCCATAGGGCGGGTCAAGGAAGATCAGATCGCAGGCGCGGCCGGTGTTGGGTGGCAGTTTGGTGGCGTCGGATCTAAGGTGCAGCGCCTCAGCCTTGGTCAGCGCAAGATTTTTGGCAATCAAGGATCGCGCGGCAATACCGTTGTCGACAAGCGTAACGTGGGCGGCCCCGCGTGACATTGCCTCCAGCCCCAACGCGCCCGTGCCCGCGAACAGGTCCAGTACCCGAGCATCAGTGACAGGATCGCCGTAGCCGCCGTTGATCAGCATGTTAAAGATCGCCTCTCGCACGCGGTCAGAGGTCGGGCGCAGATGCGCTGCGGGTTCGCCCGTGCCGACATCGGCCAGATGCAGACCGCGCCACCTGCCACTGATGATCCGCATTATTTCAGCAGGGCCTTCAGGTTGGTGGCGGGGTCCATGATGGCGGCGGAATCGGGCGAACGCCCCATCTCGATCAGGCGTTTGCCAACCATATAGGCGCGGGGGTCGTTCATAGCGTCAACGGCCAGCAGTTCATCGCCCTTGTAGTACCAGAAACTGACAGCCTCGCCCTCTGGGCCACGCGTCACGATGCGGTCGTACCCGGTATTCAGGCCCGCGATTTGCAGTTTGCAGTCGTATTGATCCGACCAGAACCACGGCTGCGCGTGATAGACTTTGCCCGCGCCCATGATGTTTTCGGCAACGACTTCGGCCATGTCGATGGCGTTGCCGACCGATTCCAGCCGCAGGTTGCCCCCCTTCCACGGGAACGAAGCGCAATCGCCAGCGGCCCAGATGTGGTGGTTCGATGTGCGGCCAAGACTGTCAGTCCGGATGCCGTTTTCCAATGCGATGCCGGCAGCATCGGCCAAGCGGCTGGTGGGCAGGATGCCGACGCCCGCGATGACAAAATCCGCCTCGATCTGGCGTCCATCGGCAAGCAGGACGCCGTTGACATGATCGTCACCCAAGATGCGCTCAAAGCCGGTGGATTCCAGGATAGTGACGCCGTTGGCGGTATGAAGCGCGCGGAAATAGTCAGAGGTTTCGGGTGCCGCGACCCGCTGCAGGATGCGCGGGGCCATTTCCAGCACGGTCACGTCCAGACCAAGCTTGGCCGCCACCGCAGCAGCCTCCAGCCCGATATAGCCACCGCCGACAATGACCAAACGCCGCCCCGGCATGAATTCGGATTTCATCGCATCGACATCCGCCTGCGTGCGGACGGTATAAACGCCCGCCAGATCGCCGCCGACCAGCGCGGGCAGGCGACGGGCTGTGGACCCCGTGGTCAGCACCAATTCGTCATATGCAATGGTTTCGTCGCCCAGTTTGATGGTCTTGGCCCGCGGGTCGATTTCGGTGACAGGCTCGCCAAGGCGCAGTACGATGCTCTGTTCGGCATAGAACTCTGGTCCGCGCAGCCACAAACGCTCTTCGTCCATTTCGCCCAACAGATAGCCCTTGGACAGCGGTGGACGTTGATAGGGCGGAGCGGGTTCCGCACCAATCAGTGTGATGTCGCCTTCAAAACCCAGTGCCCGCAGTTTTGCGACCACGGAGGCTCCGGCCTGACCTGCCCCAACGACTACGACGTGCACCATCATTCCCCCACTGGTCGATCTTTGGTGGCAAGCCTATATCCCGCTGAACCGGAAACGCAACCAAGAGGCACGCGCATGACGATTTCAAATGGCAGCACACTTCCTGACGCCACCTTGCACTTGATGGGTGCCAACGGGATTGAGGCGGTGTCGCTTGCATCCCGGCTGAAGGGCCGCAAGGTCGCGATTTTCGGGCTGCCTGGTGCCTACACCAGCACCTGCACGATGGCGCATGTACCAAGCTTCATCCGCACCGCCAAAGGGTTTGCCGAAAAAGGCGTGGA
>JBDSXE010000425.1:0-5026 GCA_039926325.1 Paracoccaceae bacterium
CCCGCACGTTGAACCCGATGATCGGGGCACCGGACGCTTCCGCCAGACCCACATCGGTATCGGTGATCGCACCGACACCATAGCTCAGGACACGAACGCGCACTTCGTCGTTGCCGACCTTTTCCAGCGCCTGCACGATCGCCTCGGCAGAACCCTGAACGTCAGCCTTGACCAGCACCGGCAGTTCGGCAACCGACTGATCCGCCTTGGCTTTCGCCATCAGCTGTTCCAGCGTGGTTGCTGCACCCAGTGCGGCGCGCTTGTCCTTGGTGGTTTTTTCGCGGTAGTCCGCAATCTCGCGGGCCTGCGCTTCGGTTTCCACCACGTTCAGAACGTCACCGGCTTGCGGCGTGCCCGACAGGCCCAGAACTTCGACCGGAACAGACGGACCAGCTTCGGCAATCGTCTCGCCCTTGTCGTTGATCAGGGCGCGAACCTTGCCCCACTGCTGGCCGACAACAAAGATGTCGCCCTTACGCAGCGTGCCGTTGCGGACCAGAACGGTCGCAATCGGACCACGGCCCACGTCCAGTTTGGCTTCGATCACGGCACCTTGCGCTGCCCGATTCGGGTTGGCACGCAGTTCCAGAATTTCCGCCTGCAAAGCGATGGCTTCCAGCAGCTTGTCCAGACCCTTGCCGGTCTTGGCCGAAACTTCGACATCCTGCACGTCGCCTGACATCGCCTCGACCACAACGCTGTGCTGCAGCAGTTCGGTGCGGACCTTGTTCGGGTCAGCTTCGTACTTGTCGATCTTGTTGATCGCCACGATCATCGGCACTTTTGCCGCTTTCGCATGGGCAATCGCCTCAATCGTTTGCGGCATCACTGCGTCATCGGCAGCGACAACCAGCACGACGATATCCGTCACGTTGGCACCGCGCGCCCGCATCGAGGTAAACGCAGCGTGGCCCGGCGTATCAAGGAAGGTCAGAACCGCGCCATTGTCCGTCGTCACCTGATAGGCGCCGATGTGCTGGGTGATCCCGCCCGCTTCGCCCGACACGACCGAGGTTTTGCGTATGGCGTCCAGCAGCGAGGTTTTGCCGTGGTCGACGTGGCCCATGATCGTGACGATCGGCGGGCGCACAATGCGGTTTTCGTCGGTATCGACAACCGTGTCGATGACCTGTTCAACGTCAGCGTCAGAAACGCGGACGGCGCGGTGGCCAAACTCTTCGATCACCAGTTCGGCGGTATCGGCGTCAATGGCCTGATTCATCGTGACCATCATGCCCATTTTCATCAGGCTTTTGACCACATCTCCCGCACGTTCGGCCATCCGGTTGGCAAGCTCCGAGACCACGATGGTTTCCGGCAACTGCACGTCGCGCACTTGTTTTTCCGGCTTTACGCCAAAACCAAGCGCCTTTTGACGGGCTTTCTCTTGCTTGCGCTTCATGGCGGCAAGCGAACGGGTACGCCCGCCCTCACCGGCCAAGGCTTCGTTCAGGGTCAGCTTGCCGGCACGGCGCGCATCGTCGGGCTTGGCCTTGTTGGCGGCGCGTTCGCGATCTTCACGCTCGCGGTCACGCTCGGTCTTGCGCGGCGCAAGTCCAGGCTTGGCGCTGGCTGGACCACGCGGATCAGCCTCGGTAGAGGTTGATGCCGGTTTTGCCGAAGTGGACCGAGTGCTGGCAGGCGTCGCAGTCGCCTTTTTGGCGTCCTCTTCGCGCTGCTGCCGAATCTCGGCCTCTTTGCGCGCGCGGTCAGCTTCATCAGCTTTGGCTTTGGCCGCAGCCACCACTTCAAGTTCTTCACGTTCCTTGGCGTCGATCTCTTCGCGGCGACGGGCGCGGTCTTCTTCGCGCAGCCGCTCGTCCTCGGCGCGCTTGGCATTGTCGACGACTTCGCTGGCTTTGGCCGCGCGCCATGCAACCAGACGACGCTCCATCTCGGCATCGGTAATGCCAGCCGGGCGCTTGGACGGATCGCCAAGCCGCGGCGCTGCGGGGCCAACCTTGCCAGCCGCGCCAGCGGGTGCGCCGGAACCGGGCTTGCTCGGCACCACGGTCAGCTTGCGCTTGACCTCGACGACGACACTTTTCGTCCGGCCATGAGAGAAGCTTTGCTTCACTTGGCCCGAACGCGGTGCGCCGCCACTCAGTCCGAGGGGTTTCTTGCCGTCAGTATCAGTCATGCGTCCTACGTATCCTTCAAGGCGATCTCGTCGCCATCCTGCTTGACGGATTGCACCCGCAACCCTTCAAGCCTTGCCGCTTCCTCTACAACACGCGTCGTGAGTCCACCAGCCGCAAGCGCGGCGTGTATCGCACGTTCGCGCCCGAATGCCAAACCCAATTCCGCAGCGGTCAAGCAACCGATATATCGGCCATTTTCCGCAGGCATCCGCAGCTTTGTCTTGCCGCGTTCCGACCCATCCGACGACTGCATCAACACCACGGCCTTGCCGTTTTGCAGCCAGTCCTTGACCTTCTCATATCCCATCACCGCCGCGTTCGCCTTGCGGGTCAGCGAGATGAATTCGATCACCCGCCGCAGCAAGAACGCCTCGACCTGATCGGTCAGATCCGGCGGCACCGTGACTGCCTGCTTGGCAGCGCGCGCGAACAGTCCCTTCTTGACGGCTTTGTCGATCATCGCCCGATCGGCGGTCACGTAAAACCCCCGGCCCGGCAACTTTGCCATCACGTCGGCCACGATCTGACCCTCTGGGCCCACGCAAAAGCGCACCAACCCCGCCTTCGGCTGGACCTCCCCGGACACAATACACTTGCGTTCGGGGTCTTCTGCTTCGTTGATGCGGCCCCCGCGTGTCACGGTTACCCGAGACCTGAGATCAGGCCCCGGCCTCCTGTTCTTCTTTGGGTTCCATCTCGGTCGGATCAACCCAGCCCAGCATGACCCGCGCGGTCATCACCAGTGTCTGCGCCTCTTCCAGCGACATATCGAACTTTTCAAGCACGCCTTCATCCTTGTGCCGCGCACCTTTGACAGTGGTCCAACCGCCTGCCAGCTCCCAATCGGCGCAGGTGGCGAAATCTTCCAGCGTCTTGATGCCGTCCAGCGCCAGCGCCTCCAGCATCTGGGGTGTCAGACCCTCGAACTCAACAAGACTGTCCTCGACACCCAACGCCTTGGCGTTTTCCATCGCCTTGGTGTTGGCCGCTTCCAGGTAATCCTTTGCCCGCGCTTGCAATTCGCCAGCCGTGCCTTCGTCGAACCCGTCGATCGACAGCAATTCTTCGGCGTCGACGTAGGCCACTTCTTCCAAGTTGGTGAAACCTTCCGACACCAAAAGTTGCGCCATCATCTCGTCGATATCCAGCGTATCCATGAACAGCTTGGTCCGTTCGGCAAACTCTGCCTGACGCCGCGCCGATTCGTCGGATTCCGTCATGATGTCGATGTCGAGGCCGGTCAGCTGACTTGCCAACCGCACGTTTTGGCCCCGCAGCCCAATGGCAAGCGACAGCTGTTCATCAGGAACCACCACGGTGATCTTGCCGACTTCTTCGTCGATCACGACCTTGCTGACTTCGGCAGGTTGCAACGCGTTCACCAGGAACGTCGCCTGATCCTGATTCCACGGAATGATGTCGATCTTTTCGCCCTGCAATTCGTTCACCACGGCCTGCACGCGGCTGCCGCGCATACCGACGCAAGCGCCGACGGGATCAATCGAGTTGTCATAGCTGATCACGGCAATCTTGGCGCGCGAACCCGGATCACGGGCAACTGCCTTGATCTCGATGATGCCGTCATAGATTTCCGGCACTTCCATCTTGAACAGTTCGGCCATGAACTGCGGGTCGGTGCGCGAGAGGAACACCTGCGGGCCACGCGCCTCACGACGGACGTCCTTGATATAGGCGCGGATACGGTCGTTCGGGCGATATGATTCGCGGCCGATCTTTTCGTTCCGGCGCAGGATCGCTTCGCCACGGCCAATGTCGACGATGATGTTGCCGTATTCCTCGCGCTTGACCTGACCGTTGATGATCGTGCCCTTGCGGTCCTTGAATTCTTCGTACTGACGGTCGCGCTCTGCTTCGCGGACCTTTTGCAAGATCACCTGCTTGGCAGATTGGGCGGCGATGCGGCCAAGTTCGACCGGCGGCACTTCGTCGATGATTTCATCCCCGACCTTCGGCTCTGCCAGAAATCCTTTGGCCTCTTTGACAGTCATCTGGGCGTGGTGATTCTCTACCTGATCATCCTCGACCACGGTGCGGACGCGGGCGAACGTGGCGCGACCGGTCTTGCGGTCGATATTCACCCGAATGTCCATTTCCGCGCCGTAACGCGATTTGGCCGCACGGGCCAAACTGTCTTCCATCGCCTGGATCACCAGATCCGGGTCGATCATCTTTTCCCGCGCCACCGCCTCGGCGGTCTGCAGAAGTTCAAGCTGGTTGGCTGAGGTAATTGCCATCATACGCTCCCGGTCGTTAGTGTTTGGTTGGTTCGGCGGCGTTTTCCGCGCCTTCGGTATCGTCCGACCCGTCGGCATCGTCGTCGGTGCCATCGGTCAGGTCAGAGGTCTGGATTTCGTCAAACTGCGTCTCGTCAATGACGCCGCTGGCCTTTTTCTGCCGCAACATCTCTGTGATCAATTCCTCGGTCAGGATCAACTTGGCGTCGGCCAGCCAGTCAAACTGCAACCCGATGGTCACGGTTTCCGCGCCTTCCTCGATCTGGATCAGCACTTCGTCGCCTTCGACACCCGCCAGCGTGCCTTTAAAGCGGCGGCGACCGTCGATCAGCTCGGTCGTCTCCATCCGGGCTTCCCAGCCCTTCCACATCTCAAAATCCTTAATGCGTGTCAGCGGGCGGTCGATTCCGGGCGACGAAACCTCAAGGATGAAGTTTTCCTCAATCGGGTCTTCGACATCCAGAATGGCCGAGACCGCAATGGAAATCTCGCCGCAGTCGTCCACTTCGATGCCGCCATCGGGCCGGTCCGCCATGATCTGCAAAGTGCGTGTATTGCCGCCCATCAACCGGATACGCACCAATTCAAACCCCATGCCTTCGATGACAGGGGTGACAATATCCGCCAGCC
>JBDSXE010000426.1:0-4740 GCA_039926325.1 Paracoccaceae bacterium
GGCGCATGATCGCCAGTGAACTGAAATCGAAGACGCCGGACCAGCTGCGTGACAGCCTCGTTCAGCTGAAGAAAGAGGCGTTCAATCTGCGCTTCCAGGCGGCTACCAACCAGTTGGAAAACACCTCTCGCATCAAGGCTGTCCGTCGTGACGCTGCCCGTGTGTTGACCGTGTTGCACCAAAAAGCCGCTGAAGCAGCGAAGTAAGGGGACCGCCATGCCGAAACGTATCCTTCAGGGCGTCGTGACCTCTGACAAAAACGAACAGACCATCACCGTGCTGGTCGAACGTCGCTTCAAGCACCCTGTGCTGCACAAAACCATTCGTAAGTCCAAAAAATACCGGGCGCACGATGCGGAGAACAAATTCAAGACCGGCGACACCGTCCGCATCGAGGAATGTGCGCCGATTTCGAAATCCAAACGCTGGACGGTTGTCATCGACGCTGCGGCGTAAGACATCCATCAGTTTTATCGAAACCCTGGGACTGGTTCCCAAAGGTCGGGAGTACACTAAATGATCCAGATGCAAACGAATCTGGATGTGGCTGATAACTCTGGCGCTCGCCGAGTTCAGTGCATCAAGGTTCTGGGCGGTTCGCACCGCCGTTATGCTTCGGTCGGTGACATCATCGTGGTGTCAGTGAAAGAAGCCATTCCCAAAGGTCGTGTCAAAAAGGGCGACGTGCGTAAAGCCGTTGTCGTTCGCACCGCCAAGGAAGTCCGCCGTGAAGACGGTACGACCATCCGCTTTGACCGCAACGCCGCCGTCATCCTGAACAATCAGGGCGAACCGGTCGGCACGCGTATCTTTGGCCCGGTGGTTCGTGAACTTCGCGCCAAGAACTTCATGAAAATCATCAGCCTTGCGCCGGAGGTGCTCTGATGGCCGCTAAACTGAAAAAGGGCGACAAAGTCGTCATCCTGACCGGCAAGGACAAGGGCCGCAACGGCGAGATTTCGTCGGTTGCCCCCAAGGCCAACAAAGCCGTGGTAGAGGGTCTTAACCTCGCCATCCGTCACACCAAGCAATCGCAAACCTCGCAGGGTGGCCGCATCTCTCAACCGATGCCGATCGACCTGTCGAACCTTTCGCTGATTGACAGCAACGGCAAGGCCACCCGTGTCGGCTTCCGCATGGAAGGCGACAAGAAAGTCCGCTTTGCCAAAACCACCGGGGAGGTCATCTGATGTTGGATGAAGCCAAATACACCCCGCGTCTGAAGGCGGATTACACGGCCCGGATTCGTCCGGCGCTGATGGAAGAATTCGGCTACAAGAACGCCATGCAGTTGCCCCGTCTGGACAAGATCGTCCTGAACATGGGCGTCGGCGAAGCGGTCAAGGACACCAAGAAGGTCAAGAAAGCCGCCGAAGAGCTGACGCTCATCGCCGGGCAAAAGGCTGTGATCACCCACGCCAAGAACTCGATCGCCGGGTTCCGCGTCCGTGAAGAAATGCCGCTTGGCTGCAAGGTGACTTTGCGCGGTGACCGGATGTATGAATTCCTGGACCGTCTGATCACGATTGCACTGCCCCGCGTCCGTGACTTTCGCGGCGTGAAAGGCTCTTCTTTCGACGGTCGTGGCAACTACGCCATGGGCCTGAAAGAGCAACTCGTGTTCCCCGAAATCGAATTCGACAAAGTCGATGAAGTGCTCGGAATGGACATCATCATCTGCACCACCGCAAAGACCGATGCGGAAGCGAAGGCGCTGTTGAAGAATTTCAACATGCCCTTCACGTCCTGATCGCGAGGAACCAGAACAATGGCAAAAGTATCCATGGTGAACCGCGAAGTGAAGCGCGCCAAGCTGACGAAGCAATTCGCGGCCAAGCGTGCGGCACTCAAAGCGGTGATCAACGACAAAGCTAAAACGGTGGAAGACCGCTTCATGGCTTCGATCAAACTTGCAGCCCTGCCGCGCAATTCGTCCGCCACGCGCATGCACAATCGCTGCCAGCTGACCGGACGTCCGCATGCAGTCTATCGCAAACTGAAACTCTCGCGGATCATGTTGCGTGATCTGGCCTCGTTCGGTCAGATTCCCGGCATGGTCAAGTCAAGCTGGTAAGGGGGGCACCTGATTATGAACGATCCTCTCGGCGATATGTTGACCCGCATCCGCAACGCGCAAATGCGCGGCAAATCCACTGTCCATACCCCGGCTTCCAAGCTGCGGGCCTGGGTTCTGGATGTGCTGTTGGGTGAAGGTTATATCCGCGGCTACGAATCCGCCAAGACCGACAACGGTCAGGGCGAACTGGTGATCAGCCTCAAGTATTTTGAAGGCACCCCGGTTATCCGCGAAATCAAGCGCGTCTCCAAACCCGGTCGCCGGGTTTACATGGGCGTAAAAGACATCCCGACCGTGCGTAACGGTCTGGGCGTTTCCATTGTGTCGACCCCGAAAGGTGTCATGTCCGATGCAGCAGCACGAACCGCCAATGTTGGTGGCGAAGTGCTCTGCACCGTATTCTAAGGGGAGGGGTCAAATGTCTCGTATCGGCAAAAAACCCGTCGCCCTGGTCAAGGGCACGTCGGCCACCATCTCGGGCCAGACCGTCGAAGTCAAAGGGCCCAAGGGCACCCGCAGCTTCACTGCTGGTGATGATGTCACGCTGACCATCGAAGGCGATACCGTAAAGGTAACGCCGCGCGGCATGTCGAAACGCGCACGCTCCCAGTGGGGCATGTCGCGGTCGATGATCCAGAACCTTGTCACCGGCGTCACCGCCGGCGTCAAAAAGGAAATGGAAATCCAAGGCGTTGGTTACCGCGCCGCGATGAACGGCAATGTGCTGAAGCTGTCGCTTGGGTTCAGCCATGAAGTGAACTTTGTCGTGCCCGCCGGTGTCACCGTCGCCACGCCGAAGCAGACCGAAATCACTGTGGAAGGCATTGACCAACAGCTTGTTGGCCAAGTCGCCGCGAACATCCGCGAGTGGAAAAAGCCAGAGCCCTACAAAGGCAAAGGCATCCGCTACAAGGGTGAATTCGTGTTCCGCAAGGAAGGCAAGAAGAAGTAAGGAGCTAGAGAAATGGCAATTACCAAAAGAGAGCTGTTCCTCAAGCGCCGCTTGCGTGTCCGGAACAAGATCAAGGCGACTTCGCATGGGCGCTTGCGCCTGTCCGTTCATCGCTCGGGCAAGAATATCAGTGTTCAACTGATCGACGACGTCAAAGGCATGACCTTGGCATCGGCGTCCACTCTGGAAAAAGAGCTGGGCTTCGTTGGCAAGAACAACCTTGAAGCGTCTGCGAAAGTTGGGGCTACGATTGCTGAACGGGCCAAAAAGGCTGGGGTTGAAGAGTGCTACTTCGATCGCGGCGGTTTCCTCTTTCACGGCAAGATCAAGGCTTTGGCCGATGCTGCCCGTGAAGGTGGATTGAAGTTCTGAGGAGATAGACAATGGCAGAACGTGATAACCGCCGGGACAACAGTGGTGGCAACCGTCGTGACAACCGCCCCGAGGAAACCCCGGAATTTGCTGACCGTCTGGTCGCGATCAACCGTGTGTCCAAAACCGTAAAAGGCGGCAAGCGCTTTGGCTTTGCAGCTTTGGTGGTTGTGGGGGATCAGCGCGGTCGTGTCGGCTTCGGCAAGGGCAAGGCGAAAGAAGTGCCCGAGGCGATCCGCAAGGCAACCGAACAGGCCAAGCGCCAGTTGATCCGCGTGCCGTTGAAAGACGCACGCACGCTGCACCACGACATGGAAGGCCGCCACGGCGCCGGAAAAGTCGTGATGCGGACGGCCGTTGCAGGTACCGGCATCATCGCCGGCGGCCCGATGCGCGCCGTGTTCGAAATGCTGGGTCTGCAGGACGTCGTGGCCAAGTCGATTGGCACGTCGAACCCCTACAACATGATCCGCGCCACGATTGATGGACTCAAGTCGGAAACCTCGCCCCGCATGGTTGCCGCACGTCGCGGCAAGAAAGTGGCCGAGATCCTTCGCAAGCCCGAAGCTGAAGTGGTGGAGGGTTGATCATGGTTGCCAAGAAAACCACCGACGCCGGTCCGGCAGTGACGAAAAAACCCGTTGCGGCAGCGAAGAAAACCATCGTTGCGGCAGCGACAGGTAAAACGATCGTCGTGCAGCAAACGGCCTCCGCCGCCCGCCGCCCGTCTGTGCAGACCGCGACCCTCAAAGGTCTGGGCCTGAACAAGATCCGCCGCACCCGCGAACTGGAGGATACGCCCTCCATCCGCGGCATGGTCCATGCGGTCCGCCACATGGTAAAGATCATCGAAGAACGCGGGTAACTCCGCCAAGGATGGGCAAATTGCCCATCCTGCCGTAGGGTGCGCATTCATCGCGCACCTTCCACGTAAACCGCGTTTCCCGTCGAAGTCGCTTTCGACGGGAGTTCCGGGAAAAGGAGAAGCGACATGAAACTGCATGAGTTGCACGACAACGAAGGTGCCACCAAATCCAAGCGCCGCAAGGCGCGTGGTCCGGGTTCGGGCAAGGGTAAGACGGCTGGCCGTGGTATCAAGGGTCAGAAGTCCCGTTCGGGCGTGGCTATCGGTGGTTATGAAGGCGGCCAGATGCCGCTGTACCGCCGCCTGCCCAAGCGCGGGTTCTCCAAGCCGAACCAGAAACGCTTTGCCGTCATCAACCTCGGCCTGATCGAAAAGTTCATCGGTCTGGGCAAGCTGGATGTGGCTGCTGAAATCACCGAAGACATGCTGGTTGCGGCTGGTCTGACCGGGCACAAGCGCGACGGTATCCGCATT
>JBDSXE010000427.1:0-6577 GCA_039926325.1 Paracoccaceae bacterium
GGGTGGCAGGCATTTCGCGCGAGAGGCGATCATCACCCGCTACCGCCAGGCCATGACGCGGCTGCGGGCCGACTTGTGATGCCGCAGGGGTGGGAAGAAATCCGGGCAGAGGTTCTGACCCGAATCCGCAGCCGACGCTGGCCACCGGGTGAAATCATCCCGACCGAAGAGGCGCTTGCGGTGGAATTCTCGTGCGCCCGCGCGACCGTCAACCGTGCTCTGCGCGAACTGGCACAGGCTGGCGTTCTGGAACGCAAGCGCAAGGCCGGTACGCGCGTGGCCATCCTGCCGGTCCGCAAAGCGACGCTGGACATTCCCGTGATCCGCCAAGAGGTTGCAGCGCGCGGCCACACCTACACCTTCCGCCTGCTGGCCCAGACCGAAGGCACTCCGCCCCCATCCGTCGCCGCGCGTCTGGGCCTTACGACCGGCCATTGCATGCTGCATCTGCAGACCCTGCACCTTGCCGACAACCGCGCTTATGTGTTCGAGGACCGCTGGCTGAACCCCACCGCCTTACCGCAGCCCTTGCCTGATTTCGCCGCGATCAGCGCCAATGAATTCCTGGTTGCCCACGTCGCCTTCGCTAGCGGTGACATCGCCTTTTCCGCCGAACCCGCTTCTGCGCCCGAGGCCGCTGCACTGTTGGTCCCGCCAGCCACCGCCCTGTTCATCACGGAACGCTGCACCTGGTCACCCGAGGCGCCGATCACTTGGGTCCGCTTGGCACACGCACCCGGCTATCGTCTGCAAACGCTGTTATAGGTTTACCCACTTCCCAATCGCCGCGAAACGATCCGCGTCAGCCGGCGGTGCATGCGGGACGTGCGGTGACGCTGGTGCATGACTGCGTAGATCGGCTGCGTGATCGGCTCCACATCCGCGACAGCCTTGAACGCGCCGCCCGCGATCATCGCTTTCGCGGTATCCTCCAGCACGAACCCCGACCCGCCCATCGTCGTCAAAAGCCCGGCTACGGCGGCACTTTGCCCGGACGCCAGCAGAGCCTCGGAAAACTCCGGCATGACCTGACGGTGACTTTCGTCAAACGCGGCACTGAAACTGCCGCGAATATACCGCAGCGCACTAACCTCGGCTCTGGTCGCCCCGTCGCCGCTGATCAATCGGTAACTGATCTCGCCCACGCTTGCGACATGCAGGTCGGGCAGTGCCTGCGGTGAATAAACGACCGCAAAATCCAGCGCCCCCCGGTCAATGTCCTTGCACATCTGCGCTGAATAATCCGGCTCGATGTAGAACGCACATTCCGGCAGGTTGCGGCGGAAGTTCATCACCCAATCGCCAACCTGTCCCAACGCGAGGTCGTTCTGGATGCCGATCCGCAGCGTCATGGCGGCAGTCCCGGAGGGTGCAACAGCCCGCTGTGCCTCTGACCAAGCATGGCGCAAAGTACGGGCATGAACCTCGAATTTCAGACCCTCGGGCGAAAGGTTCGTTCCGGCACGTGACCGCGTGAACAGCCGTCCGCCCACCGCCGCCTCCAGCGCCTGAAGCCGCGCGGATACCGTTGACTGCGTGATCTGCAGACGTTCGGCACTGCGGTGAAAGCTGCGCGTCTCGACAAGGTCCAGAAAGGTATCAAGTAGTTCGATCTGCATGGTGCCGCCCCTGATCGTTTTCCCCGATCAATAGCGCGAGATACGACGAATTGAAAGCGCGATGCTGGCGGGCGATACTCCCCACGAATAAACGGAGTGTAGCATGGCCGATTTCCCTACAACCGCCCGCGTGGTCATCATCGGTGGCGGTGCGGTCGGCGTGTCGAGCCTTTATCACCTTGCCAAGGCAGGCTGGACCGATTGCGTGCTTTTGGAAAAGAACGAACTGACTGCAGGTTCCACCTGGCACGCTGCGGGCAACGTGCCGACGTTTTCGTCCAGCTGGTCCCTGATGAACATGCAGCGTTATTCCGCCAGCCTTTATCGGGGCTTGGGCGAGGCCGTCGATTATCCCATGAGCTACCACGTCACCGGGTCGCTGCGCGTCGGGCACACCAAAGCGCGGTTGCAGGAATTCCAGCGCGTCGCAGGCATGGGTCGCTATCAGGGTATGGACCTGACCGTCCTGTCGCCTGACGAGATCAAATCGCTGTACCCATTCCTGGAAACTCACGACCTGACCAGTGCCTTGCACGACCCGAACGACGGCGACATCGACCCGGCGCAACTTACGCAGGCATTGGCCAAGGGTGCCCGCCAGATGGGAGCCCGCATCGAACGCTTTTCCCCTGCAACCGCTGTCCGCCGCGAGGGTGATGAATGGGTCATTTCTACCCCGAAGGGCGATATCCGCTGCGAATTTGTCGTCAACGCCGCAGGTTACTACGCCCGCGAAGTGGCGAAGATGTTTAACCGCGACCTGCCGATGATGGTGATGAGCCACCAATACATGCTGTTCGATGCGATTCCGGAAATCGAGGCGCGCACCCGCGAGACCGGCCACAAACTGCCGCTGCTGCGCGACGTGGACAGTTCCTACTACTTGCGGCAGGAAAAGAACGGCTTCAACCTTGGTCCCTACGAAGGCAACTGCCGCGCGCATTGGGCCACGCCTGACGATCCGTTCCCGCAGGATTTTTCGTTCCAGTTGTTTCCCGACGATCTGGAACGGCTGGAGTGGCACATTGCCGACGCGATGGCCCGCGTGCCGCTGCTGGAAAAGGCTGCACTGACCAAGGTCATCAACGGTCCCATCCCCTATACCCCCGATGGCAACCCGTTGATCGGTCCGATGCCGGGTGTGCCCAATGCGTTCGAGGCTTGCGTGTTTACTTTCGGCATCTGTCAGGCTGGTGGCGCGGGCAAGGTGCTGGCGGAATGGATCACTGAAGGGGCGACGGAGTGGGATATGTGGTCCTGCGATCCGCGTCGCTTCACAGGGTTTGAGGATCCCGATTACTGCGTGAAAAAGGGGATGGAGGTTTACGGCCACGAATACGCGATGCAGTTCCCGCACCATGCCTGGCCCGAGGGGCGGGATAAAAAGCTGTCCGCCGTCCACGTTCGGACAAAGGAGCTCGGGGCGCAGTTTGGGGCATATAATGGGTGGGAACGCGCCCTGTGGTACGCCCGGCCCAATGATGACATATCCGAAGTCGCACAGCAGACCTGGGACCGTAAAGGCCCGTGGTTCGCCGCGGTCAAAGCCGAATGCGAGGCCGTGCGCGACGCCGCTGGAATCCTCGACCTGCCCGGTTTTTCGCGCTACCGCATCACTGGCGCAGGCACGGTCGATTGGCTGTCTCGCCAGATCACCGGCAAAATTCCCGGAGTTGGTCGCCTTGGTCTGGCGTATTTCGCCGACGACAAGGGCCGGATCGTGACAGAGATGTCGGTGGCCCGCCTTGCCGACGATGAAGTCCTGCTGATCACCGCCGCCACGGCACAAGCCCATGACCGCGAATGGCTGCTGAAAACCCTGCCTGACACACTGACCCTATCTGAAGGCACCGATCACTGGTCTTGCCACATCCTGACCGGCCCGAAGTCGCGCGCCATTTTGGCGGAAGTCACCGACGCCGATCTGAGCCGCCCGTGGCTGACGTTCCAGACCGCGACGATTGCCGGGAAGGACGTATTCCTGCTCCGCGTCTCCTTCGCGGGCGAGCTTGGTTGGGAAATCCACACCAAACTTGGTGACACGTTGCAAGTCTGGGATGCAATTCTTGCCGCAGGAACGCCAATCGGCCTGAAACCCTTCGGCATGTTCGCTCTCAATTCCCTGCGCGTCGAAAAGGGCTACCGGACGTGGAAAGGTGATCTTTCGACCGACTACACCGTGCTGCAAGGCGGGCTGGAGCGGTTTGTAGACTGGACCAAACCCGACTTCAAAGGCAAGGCCGCGCTGGCAGCTGAGAAACAGGCGGGCGTCACCAAACGCTTCTGCACGCTGCTGATCGACGCGGGCGATCAAGACCCGCCCTATATGTCAACCATCTGGCATGACGGCAAAATCGTCGGTGAACTGACTTCGGGCTACTACGGCCACCGCGCGGGTGCCTGCATCGGTCTGGGAATGCTCAAGATCGAACTTAACGTGCCAGGCACAAGGGTCGAAGTGGAAATCTTCGGGCAACGCTATTTAGCTGTGGTGCAAACCGACGCGCCACTATGGGATGCGAAAAACGAGCGTATCCGTGCTTGAACAAGCCGGGGGCCAGCCCCCGGACCCCCGGGATATTTATGAAAAGATGAATAGGTAGAGCATGGCTGACGTTCCTAAAAATGCACGGGCGGTGATTATCGGTGGTGGCGTTTCCGGCTGTTCGGTTGCCTATCATCTGGCCAAAGCGGGCTGGACCGATATTGTCTTGCTGGAGCGGCAGCAACTGACCTCTGGCACGACATGGCATGCGGCGGGTTTGATCGGGCAGCTGCGCGGCTCTGCCAACATGACCCGCCTCGCCAAGTATTCCGCCGATCTTTACGTCAAGCTTGCCGCCGAAACCGGGGTCGAAACCGGGATGCGGCAGGTCGGCTCCATTTCGGTGGCACTGACCGAAGCGCGGCATGAGGAGTTGCTGCGGCAGGCCACCGTTGCGCGGATTTTCGATGTCGATGTGCAGGAAATCAGCCCGACGGAAGCCAAGGCAATGTATCAGCATCTGGAAATTGGCGACGTGGTGGGGGCGGTTCATTTGCCTTTGGACGGTCAGTGCGACCCCGCCAACATCGCGATGGCGCTGGCCAAGGGTGCCAGGATGCGCGGCGCACAGATATTCGAGCATACTAAGGTCACCGGGGTCACCCGCGCGAATGGCCGTGTGACTGGCGTTGACTACATCGCAGGCGGCGAACCCGGCCATATTGTCACCGACGTTGTGGTGAACTGCGGCGGTATGTGGGGCCGCGAATTGGCCCTGCAATCCGGCGTCACGCTGCCGCTGCACGCCTGCGAGCATTTCTATCTGATCACCGAACCGATCCCCGGTCTTGGCCACCTGCCGGTGCTGCGGGTGCCGGATGAGTGCGCCTATTACAAATCCGACGCGGGCAAGATGATGGTCGGCGCGTTCGAACCCAAGGCGAAACCCTGGGGCATGGACGGTATCCGTGAGGATTTCTGCTTTGACACGCTGCCAGAGGATTGGGACCACTTTCAGCCGATCCTTGAACACGCCATGAACCGTCTGCCGCTGTTCCAGACCGCTGGTATCCACACCTTCTTCAACGGTCCCGAAAGCTTTACCCCCGATGATCGCTATTACCTTGGCGAAGCGCCGGAGGTGGGCGGCTACTGGATTGCGGCTGGTTACAACTCGGTCGGCATTGCGGGGTCGGGAGGCGCGGGCATGGCGCTGGCGCACTGGATCACCGAGGGCGAAGCGCCGTTTGACCTGTGGGAGGTTGATATCCGCCGCGCCCAACCGTTCCAGCGCAACCGCAAATACCTGAAGGAACGGGTTTCCGAGACGTTGGGACTGCTTTATGCCGACCATTTCCCCTATCGTCAGGTTGAAACCGCCCGTGGCGTGCGTCGTTCCGCGCTGCATCAGCATCTGACCGACCGAGGCGCCGTGTTTGGCGAGGTTGCAGGGTGGGAGCGCGCCAACTGGTTCGCAAATCCGGGGCAGGAGCGCGAATATCGCTATAGCTGGAAACGGCAGAACTGGTTCGACAACCAGCGCGCCGAGCATATGGCGATCCGCACTGGCGTCGGTCTGTTCGACATGACCTCGTTCGGCAAGATCCGGGTCGAGGGGCGCGACGCTTGCGCGTTTCTGAACCGGGTTTGTGGCAATGAGATGGACGTGGCGGTTGGTCGGGTAGTCTACACCCAGATGCTCAACCCGCGTGGCGGCATTGAGAGCGATTTGACGATCACCCGGTTGTCGGAGGCCGCCTATCTGCTGGTGGTGCCGGGGGCCACGTTGCAGCGCGATCTGGCATGGCTGCGACGGCATCTGGGCGATGCGTTCGCGGTAATTGTTGACGTCACAGCCGCAGAATCGGTCCTGTGCGTAATGGGGCCGAGGTCGCGTGACTTGCTGCAAGCGGTCAGTCCGAACGACTTTAGCAACACCGCGCATCCCTTTGGTACAGCGCGCGAAATCGAGATTGGCATGGGGCTAGCGCGCGCGCACCGCGTGACCTATGTGGGCGAATTGGGGTGGGAGTTGTACGTCTCCACCGACCAGACCGCCCATGTATTCGAGGCGCTGGAAGCTGCCGACAAGGGTTTGAAGCTGTGCGGGTTGCACACGCTGGACAGCTGCCGGATCGAGAAAGCCTATCGCCACTTTGGCCATGACATCACCGACGAAGATCATGTGCTGGAGGCGGG
Organism: Paracoccaceae bacterium; assembly: GCA_039926325.1. Classification (GTDB taxonomy): domain Bacteria; phylum Pseudomonadota; class Alphaproteobacteria; order Rhodobacterales; family Rhodobacteraceae; genus Stagnihabitans. The sequence goes on from JBDSXE010000427.1 coordinate 6,304, forward strand.
GCTTGGTTTTGCCGTGCGGACCAAGAAGCCCGATTTCATTGGCCGTGACGCCATTTTGCGGAAACAAGAAGCGGGTCTGGACCGTCGTCTTGTCCAGTTCCGCCTGACAGACCCCGCGCCGCTATTGTTTCACAACGAAGCCATCGTGCGCGATGGCAAGATCGTCGGGCCGATCACCTCTGGTAACTACGGCCACCACTTGGGCGGGGCGATCGGACTGGGCTATGTGCCGTGCAAAGGCGAAACCGAAGCGGACGTGCTATCTTCGGTCTAT